>NZ_JAKEVN010000091.1:0-17917 GCF_022398505.1 Pseudoalteromonas sp. Isolate3
AATTGGCTTATGTTGCAATAATGTTAATTAATAAAAGTTTCTTATTTAGGAGTTTTTGCTTTTAACATGTTTTTTTTGGATAAATGCTAAATTAATAACTAAATGGAATATAAAAGCAGATTCTATTCTTTTTTAATCGCATCAGACCTCGTTATTCTTCACGCTCAGATAAACCTTTAAAGCATTTCTATTTGGTCTTTAAAGTCGAAAAAATTGTTCGCGAAATGACAGTAGCAAGTTCATTTCGCAGTTAACTTTTCAGGGTTACGAGGAATAAATTCATGTTGTTAAGTCAACTAAATGCAGCGGCGAGCCCGCTATCGCAAGAGCAAGTACAAAAGCTGCAAGGCTTAGTGGCTGAACTTAATCCAATTCAGCAAGCGTGGGTAAGTGGTTACTTAGCTGCTAATGCCAACGCAGGTGCAATAACGGGTGGTGTTGCTGCCGCTCCAGCTGCTAGTGATGCTGCACCGTTAACTATTTTATACGGCTCTCAAACGGGTAACGCAAAAGGCGTTGCGACTAAGTTAAAAGAGCAAGCAGAGTCGCGCGGTCTAACTGTTAAGCTAGTAAACATGGCTGATTACAAACCAACTGCCCTGAAAAAAGAAAAGTTCATTACTGTTGTTGTTTCAACCTATGGTGAGGGCGAGCCACCAGAAGATGCTGAAAGCCTACATGAATTCTTAACTACTAAAAAAGCACCAAAACTAGATGGTGTTAAAGTGGCTGTGATTGGCTTAGGTGATTCAAGCTACGAGTTCTTCTGCCAAACAGCAAAAGATTTCGAAGAGCGTTTTAACAAGCTTGGCGCAGAAACTATTTTCCAGCGTGCTGACTTAGACGTTGATTACGATGATGAGGCTGCGAAGTGGATTGATGGTGCTCTCGATGCGTTCGAGCCAGATCTTAAAGCGCAGCAAACGAGTGATGGTCAAGTTGTAGCTATGCCATTTGGGGCAGCTGCACCAGCAGCAAGTCAGTACACTAAGCAAAACCCATTTGCTGCAGAACTAAGTGTTGTGCAAAAAATTACGGGTCGTGACTCAAGCAAAGATGTTCGTCATGTTGAAATTTCTTTAGAAGGTTCAGACATCACCTATACACCGGGTGATTCGCTAGGTGTTTACTTCTTAAATGACGAAGCACTTGTAGATGAAGTACTTGCGCTTACACAAATCGATGCATCTAGCACGATTAAATTAGGCGACGAAGAGCTGAGTATTCGTGATGCATTAATCGAAAAATTAGAATTAACTCAGTCATACCCAGGTTTTGTTGAAAAATACGCAACAGCAACTGGCAACCCTGAATTATTAAAGTTAGTTGAAGATAAAGCAGCAATGCGTGAGTACATCGAACCTCGCCAAATCTTCGATATTATTCGTCAAAACCCAGCTCAGCTTGAAGCGCAAACTTTAGTAGATTGCTTACGTAAACTACAAGCACGTTTATATTCGATTGCATCTAGCCAAGCCGAAGTTGAAGAAGAAGTTCACTTAACTGTGGGGCTGGTTGAGTTTGATGCATTCGGTAGCGAACACTTAGGTGGTTGTTCTGGCTATTTAGCACGTCGTGCTGAAGAAGGCTGTAAAGTAAAAGTATTTAGCGAGCATAATGATAATTTCCGTCTACCGGCTAATGATGAAACGCCAATTATCATGGTAGGCCCGGGAACTGGTATTGCACCATTCCGTGCGTTTTTACAAGAGCGTGATGCCCGCGAAGCAAGCGGTAAAAACTGGTTATTCTTTGGTAACCCACATTTTACTCAAGACTTCTTATACCAAGTTGAAATTCAAGGTTACTTGAAATCAGGCTTGCTCACTAAAGTGGATGTGGCGTTTAGTCGCGATCAAGCCGAGAAGGTATATGTTCAAGATAAACTTCGCAAAAACAGCCAAGAAATATTTGCTTGGCTAGAAGCGGGTGCTCATTTCTATATCTGTGGTGATGCAAACCGTATGGCGAAAGATGTTCATCAGGCGCTTGTTGATATCATTAAAGAAAATAGCGGTAAAGATGACGAACAAGCAGAGCAATATTTAAAAGATTTACGTAGCGCAAATCGCTATCAGAAAGACGTGTACTAATCACGTTTAAAAGCTAACAGCCGTCACTGTAACAAATTTAGGAAATACCATGAGCGAACAAGACAAAAACGTAAAGCTTTCTGATAACGAGCGTTTGAAAAGAGAAAGTAACTTTTTACGTGGCACAATTGAACAAGATTTAAAAGACGAGATCACCGGTGGTTTCACTGCTGATAACTTCCAACTGATCCGTTTCCACGGCATGTACCAGCAAGATGACCGTGATATTCGTCCTGAGCGAGCTAAACAAAAATTAGAGCCGTTACATAACGTTATGTTACGTGCTCGTATGCCAGGCGGCATCATCAAACCAGAGCAATGGTTAGCGATTGATAAGTTTGCTGAAGAGAAAACCAGCTATGGCAGTATTCGTTTAACGACGCGTCAAACGTTCCAGTTCCATGGTGTGCTTAAGCCAAACATTAAAGGCATGCACCAAATGCTTAATAGCGTGGGCATTGACTCAATTGCAACTGCTGGCGATGTAAACCGAAACGTATTATGTACGACGAACCCAGTTGAATCTGAGCTTCACCAAGAAGCTTACGAATGGGCTGCTAAGATCTCTGAACACCTATTACCAAAAACCAAAGCGTACGCTGAAATTTGGTTAGATGGTGAAAAGAGTGAAACCACTGAAGAGCCAATTTTAGGTTCAACTTACTTACCGCGTAAGTTTAAAACCACAGTAACAATTCCACCGAACAATGAAGTGGATGTTCATGCTAACGACTTAAACTTCGTGGCGATTGCAGAAAACGGCAAGTTAGTTGGTTTTAACGTGTTAGTCGGTGGTGGTCTTGCGATGACTCACGGTGATACAGCAACGTATCCTCGTAAAGCGGATGACTTTGGCTTTATTCCACTTGAGCACACCCTAAAAATTGCTGAGCACGTTGTGTCTGTACAGCGTGATTGGGGTAACCGCTCAAATCGTAAAAATGCGAAAACTAAGTACACACTAGACCGTGTAGGTTCTGATGTATTTAAAGCAGAAGTTGAAAAACGTGCCGGTGTTCAGTTCGAGCAGAGCCGCCCGTATGAGTTTACTCACCGTGGTGACCGTATCGGTTGGGTTGAAGGTATTGATGGTAAGCACCACTTAACGCTGTTTATCCAAAGTGGACGTATTTTAGATTACCCAAATCAACCTCTTAAAACAGGCTGCCGTAAAATTGCAGAAATTCACCAAGGTGATTTCCGTATGACGGCAAACCAAAACTTGATCATCGCAGGTGTTCCTGCGGATCAAAAAGCCGTAATTGAAGAGATTGCGCGCAACCATGGCTTAATTGATGACAGTCATACAGAGCAGCGTAAAAATTCAATGGCGTGTGTGGCATTACCAACTTGTCCATTAGCGATGGCAGAAGCTGAGCGTTATTTACCAAGCTTAATTGAGAAGACTGAAGCGCTATTAGCTAAGCACGGAATTAGTGATGACAATATCATTATGCGTGTTGTTGGCTGCCCGAATGGCTGTGGCCGAGCAATGTTGGCTGAAGCGGGTCTTGTTGGTAAAGGTCCGGGTAAATACAACGTGTACTTAGGTGGTAACCGTGAAGGTACGCGTATTCCTAAATTGTATTTAGAAAATGTTGGCGAAGAGGTATACCTAGACGCATTCGATAAGCTAATCGGCCAATGGGCAAGTGAGCGTAATGACGGTGAGTGTTTTGGTGATTTTGTAATTCGCAAAGGCATTGTTGCTGAAGTCAAAGTTTCAGTAACCGATTTTCACGCATAATTTTATAAGCGACACCGTTTTAAGGTTTGGAATTAACCATGAGTGAATTTAAAGACATCTTAACGATGAGCAAAGAAGACCAAACAGCCATGCTGGCTGATATTAATGGTCTTCTGGCTGATAAAAGCGCTGAGGAGCGTGTTGCGTGGGCACTTGAAAACTTACCAAGCACGCACTTTTTGTCGTCTAGTTTTGGTATTCAAGCGGCTGTGATGTTGCACTTAGTGACATCACAGCAGCCAGATATTCCAGTGGTACTGACTGACACTGGTTATTTGTTTCCTGAAACCTACCAGTTCATCGAGCAAATGACAGAGCGACTTGCGCTTAATCTTAAAGTTTATAAAGCTGAGCTTAGTCCTGCGTGGCAAGAAGCGAAGTTTGGTAAACTTTGGGAGCAAGGTGAAGCTGGCATCAAACAGTACAATCAACTTAATAAAGTTGAGCCAATGAGCCGCGCATTAAACGAACTGGAAGCCGGTACGTGGTTTAGCGGTTTACGCCGTGACCAATCATCAAGTCGTGCTGATAAGCAGATTGTTGAAATTAGCCGAGGTACAGTGAAAGTGTATCCACTTATTGAGTGGAACAACCGAGATATTTATCAGTACCTAACTAAGCACGATTTGCCGTATCACCCACTTTGGGAGCAAGGCTATGTGTCGATGGGGGATGTACACACGACCCGTAAACTTGAGCCTGGAATGACAGAAGAAGAGACTCGTTTCTTCGGTTTAAACCGTGAATGTGGCTTACATATTGATGGTGATGGTATCTAATCCTAAATTCCTATCAGAATTTTCGTAAAGCGCGACCTAGGTTGCGCTTTTTTTGTATTATTTATATACAATTCTCAGGCGTAATTTTGTGAGAGAAATCTATGACTCGTGTTGTTGCTTTATTACTGTTAATTATTGCGCCATTGACTCGGGCTGAAATGCTCAAAGTTGCGCTGTATGACACAGATTATCCCCCTTATCACTTCGCCGATAGTGGCCAGAAGGGACTTGTTGATGAGCTATTAATTCGTTTTGCTGAAAAATACAATCATAATATTCAATATATCCTTGTACCAGAGGTGCGCTCGCAGCACTTACTTGATGAAGGCAAAGTCGACGCTCGTTTAGAGTCTGAACAATGGTATCGAGGAAACAACCAATATTATTGGAGTGATAGTATTTCCGTTGTTGAGGATATTCTTGTAATGCCAACTGGTTGCCATATTCCTAAACTTGATAAGCTCAATGGCTATGTTTTAATGGCTCGGTTTGGTTATACCTACCCGCAGTTTGAATCTATGTTTGCTTCAGGAGAGCTACATCGCGAGGACTTTTATTCTGAGATTGAAATGCTTAACGCTTTGGTTGATATGGAACAAAACCAACGCGTTGCCGTCATCGCAAAAAATACACTACAGTGGTATAAATCGAAGAATAAAATTTTTAACAAATTCACTGTGAGTGATTACAGTGTTGGCAAAGCGCCGATGCAACTACAGTTTGCTTATAATGAAAAAGGAAAACGAATGAGTGAGCAATTCAGTAAGTTTATTAAAAATCTTAAATCAACTGGTGAATTTGCTAAGATTGAGAGTAACTACCAATAATAGGTAAATGGAATGATTAAGCGTTTTTGTTATCTTGCCGTTATGATGTTACTGACCAGTGTGGCGCTGCTATTTTACATTAAAAAGCCAGACGGTAGGCCTTACCTAGAGCTTAGTATGTTTGAGCGTTACTCAGAAAAAGTCAGCGATGATGTGAGTGATTTTGCTTCGCAGGGTGCCGATACCTTAAGCATTCAAGCTAAAAAACTAACTGAGAAATTGAATTTTAACAAAGATGTAAATGCACCAGTTTTAGTTTATAAATGGCAAGATGAACATGGTCAGTGGCACTATGCTGATACACCTCACCCAAATTACGCTAGTACCGCAGTAAGTTTAGATCCGAACGAGATAACGGTGCTACCTGCAGAGACTTTTCAGGCTGATGAGAATCAACCAGCAGTAGTTAAAGCTGACGAAAAATCTTCAGCACTTGGAGTATACGACCCTAAAAATGTACAAAAGATGATGCAAGAAGCCGAGCAGGTAAAACAGCTCATGGAGCAGCGTACTAAGCAGCTTGAAAAGCAGCTAAAAGAGCAAGGTGGCAATTAACTTTGCTTGTTCTGTGCGGTGAGGTCACTTTCCATTTTCATCAGTAAAATAGTGAGATAAATTTTTGTTGGCAGTGAGAATAGCACACCAACAGCAATACACGCTGCGCTGATCATTATGCCATGCACACCCATGCTATCACCTAAGTAATTGCCGGCTAATAAAGAATGCCCCAAAACGATTAAGCATAAACCTAAAATGATGAAGGTTTTTAAGATTCGAATGATGTTTCGTTCAGTCATACAAGCACCTCACTTTAGCCTTAATTAAAGTGTAGGTGCTGTGGTTATTTAATAGATTGTTCTAAATCAAGCAATTGTTGATTATCTATCCAGTTTTACAGGACCGTTGATGTTATCGATACTTAAATCACCTGAACCTGCTTCGATAATTGTCAGGCCAAGTGTGTCATCAACATAAATACTGCCAGAGCCATCGGTAATAATAACAAGTCCTTTGATTTGTCTTACATCTATATCACCAGAGCCGTCTTCTATAGTAAGTGCACCCGCCAGTGTTTTAACGCTGATACTACCTGATTCATCAATAATACGTGCTGGACCTTGGCTGTTCTCGATGCGGATATCTCCTGAGTCATCTTCAATATCAATACGTCCTTGGCCTTGGTCTATCATAATTGAACCAGAGTCATCTTCAATGTTGATATTTCCGCTTACATTGCTAATGCGAATATCGCCCGAGTCATCATCAATATTAATATTGTGACCACCTTCGATCAAAATTGATCCTGAGTCATCATCAATGCTGATATCGTTTTGCATTGCACGTATAACGATGTCACCTGAGTCATCATCGATATCCAGTTTAAGGTTGCTAGGTACAGAGACAATTAAATCAATATGAGGTGATGAACCACTGTAAAACGACAAGCTACCATTATTGAGCTTGCTGATAAGCTCTGCGGTGTCGCCGTGCTTTTCGAGGGTTAGTGTATAGGTTTCATCGCCTTTAGCCGCATAGATATTGGCATTCACAGTGATAGCTGTGGCGTTATGGTCGCCTTTGATGATCAGAGAACCTGCTTCGGCATCAATTTTTAATTCGCTTATATCTGCAGCCGAAACGCTTAAGTCTTGTTGTTTTTGTTCTGCGATTTGACCCGGAGAGACATGAATAACACAGCCAGTTAATAATAAACTTGATGAGATGGCAGTCGCGCAAATTGCGCGTTTGAATGAGGCAATAGTCATATGGATTCCAAAATTATTGTGATTTTTATCTGGTTAGTATTTGCAAACTATGGTCCAATTTTAACATGCTGATTTTTATGTGCTTTTCATTTTTTGTAAATAATTGTGTTGGTCTAAACTGCAATTAATTGGTGTTTTAAACAAAAAAAGGGGCTGAAAATTCAGCCCCTTAGTTAACTTAAATCAATTACTGCTCAGCCAGCATATTACGCAGTACATACTGTAAAATACCGCCGTGTTTGTAGTAATCCCATTCTTTAGGGGTATCTATACGCACATCAACACTAAAGCTAATTTGTTTGCCTTCACTGTTAGTGGCAATTACGCTTACTTCATTGGTTTTGTCGTATAAACCTTCAAAATCGAATGACTCTTGACCTGTTAGGCCCAGTGATTCATAGCTTTCACCTTCTTTAAATTGCAGTGGTAATACACCCATACCAATGAGGTTAGAACGGTGAATACGCTCATAACTTTGTGCAATAACGGCTTTAACACCAAGTAATAGTGAACCTTTAGCTGCCCAATCTCGTGATGAACCTGTGCCATATTCCGCGCCTGCTAAAATAATGAGTGGCGTGCCATCTTGTTGATATTGCATGGCTGCATCATAAATACTAGCGAGCTCATCGTTTGGTTGTATACGGGTAACACCGCCTTCAGTACCCGGTGCTAATAGATTACGTAAACGCACATTGGCAAAGGTGCCGCGCATCATTACTTCGTGATTACCACGGCGCGAACCATATGAGTTAAATTGTGCTTTTTGTACGCCATGCTCTTGCAAGTAAAGACCTGCTGGGGCATCTGCTTTAATCGCACCCGCTGGTGAAATATGGTCAGTGGTTACTGAGTCACCTAGTTTAGCTAAACAGCGTGCACCACTTATGCTTGGGATCCCTGGAGGCTCAATCTCCATGCCATCAAAGAATGGCGCTCTTTTAATATAGGTTGACGCATCATCCCAATCATAAAGTTTGCCATCAGGAATTTGAATTTTTTGCCAACGATCATCGCCTTGATACACATTGCTATAGCTTGATGCGAACATTTCTTTGGTTACTGTTTCACGGACTAGCTCGCTAACTTCACTGACACTTGGCCAGATATTTTTTAGGTAAATGTCATTACCATTAGGATCTTGTGCAAGGGGCTCGTTATAAACGTCTATATCTGTACGACCAGCTATAGCGTATGCAACCACAAGTGGTGGTGACGCTAAGAAGTTCATTTTCACATCTTGGTGAATACGGCCTTCAAAGTTACGATTACCCGATAAAATAGAGCTGACTACTAGTTTATGTTTTTGAATTGCATCAGTGATTTCATCAGCTAAAGGTCCAGAGTTACCGATACAGGTTGTACAACCATAACCAACAAGATTAAAGCCTAAAGCATCTAAATCATCCATTAAGTCGGCTTTTTTCAAGTAATCAGTCACGACTTGTGAGCCTGGAGCAAGTGAGGTTTTTACCCATGGCTTAACCTTTAAGCCTAATTGCTTGGCTTTTTTAGCAACTAAACCTGCAGCTAAAATAACACTTGGGTTTGAGGTGTTTGTACAGCTTGTAATTGCTGCAATCACACAAGCACCATCTTTAAGCTCAAACTCTTCGCCTTTAAAGTTAACTTTAGCTGCACCCATATATTGCGCTTCGTTCACTGGCTCATCAGGATTGGTTGCTGGGCCTTCATCTTCAATGCGAGCCTCTTGAACATCACTTTTATCACGGTGTTGCATGCGCTCATCTTGGAAGCCTTTTAAGTGCTCACCAATGATATCACCAGCTTTGTCTAGGGCGATTCTATCTTGTGGGCGTTTTGGGCCGGCAAGGCTCGGCACTACATCATCAAGCGATAGCTCAAGTGTGTCGGTATAATGAGCTTCATCGCCAGGATTACGCCACAAGCCTTGATGCTTCGCATAGTCTTCGATGAGTTTAAGTTGTTTGTCATCGCGGTTTGTTAAACGCAGGTAGTTAATGGTTTCATCATCGATTGGGAAAATACCGCAGGTTGCTCCATACTCCGGCGCCATGTTTGCGATAGTTGCACGGTCTGCAAGTGGTAAATCAGCAAGACCATCACCATAAAACTCAACAAATTTACCCACGACGCCATGCTTGCGCAGCATTTCTGTCACGGTTAGCACAAGATCTGTTGCGGTCGTACCTTCAGGCAGGCGACCATTGAGCTTAAAGCCGACGACCTGTGGAATGAGTAAGCTGATTGGTTGACCAAGCATTGCGGCTTCAGCCTCAATACCACCCACTCCCCAGCCAAGTACCCCAAGACCATTGATCATGGTGGTGTGCGAATCGGTTCCGACTAGGGTATCTGGGTAGGCGAGTGATTTACCATTTTTACTATCGTTAAACACCACACGGGCTAAATATTCTAAATTAACTTGGTGTACGATGCCGGTAGCTGGTGGCACGACTTTCAAATTATCGAAGGCGGTTTGTCCCCAGCGTAAAAATTCGTAACGCTCTTTGTTACGCTCATATTCAAGTTTCGCATTTAAGTCGAATGAGCCATCTTCACCATAGCCATCAACTTGCACTGAGTGGTCTATTACCAGCTCGGCAGGCGATAGCGGGTTAATTTTCGCAGGGTCGCCACCAAGTTTTTCCATGGCATCACGCATCGCAGCTAAATCAACAATGGCTGGAACACCCGTAAAGTCTTGCATTACAACACGAGCAGGCGTAAACGCCACTTCTGCTGACGGTTTGGCTTGTGGGTCCCAGTTTAATAAGGCATCGATGTCTTGCTTTTTAATATTTACGCCGTCTTCATTGCGCAATAGGTTTTCAAGTAAGATTTTTAATGAGAATGGCAGACGTTTTGCTTTGTCGCCTAACCCTTGTAAAGAGTGAATATGATATTGCTCACCATTAATCGTAAGCTGCTTTTGGGTATCAAAACTGTTATTCATTATTTGCCCCTGTGGTTTGAGCAAGCAGTTTGGCTTGCCTTGTTGTTTCCTTTTCGAAATTGACACAGCGTTATTGCAAACTTAATACCAGCTGAGAAATTCATCTAGCTGATGAAAAAATATGCTATCTAATATAGTTGATGCCGATGTGATTTATTTCAAGGGATAGGGACAGATAAATGGGTAGTTATTTTAAACTACCCTCAGAAATAAGTGCTTTTAGTTGAGCCAGTTTTGTTGTTTACCTTTATGGCTAATAAACAGTAATAGTAAACCAATAACGATCACGCAGAATGGCATTGCTAATGCGCTAGTACCAAACATGGCAAGGCTATCTATCACCACAAAATTATAATATTGCTGGACTAATACGGCGATAAACGAGATTAAAAATAGCTCGCGTGCCAGGGCTTTTTTTGCCAGTAATAAGATGCTCGCAAAGCTTGCTGCAAATACGGCTATTGCAAAGGCAGCCGTTGACCAGAGCGGGATGTCGCGGTATGCGGCTTGTTGTGCTTCAGGGAGTTGGCTAATCATTTCGGGTGTTATCAACAGCTGCATTACAAATGCAATGACGCCTAAAAGATTCCAAACAAATGCTGCCCAAGCAAGTGGCTTGAGCCAAGACGGAGGAGCCATAAATCACCTTTTATTGTTGTTATTATCGCATCCAATTAAAGGTGATTTATGCTAACTAAGCAAGATTTAGTTAACCAAAAGAGATAGGGCGGCGGCCGGTTTTTTCGTCCACTTTTGGTTTCTTAGTGCGTTTACGCTTCGATTTTTTTGGCACTTCTTCACTGTTTTGTAGTTGTGCTTTTTGAACAGATTCCGGTGGGCGAGGATTCGGTGTAGCATCTTCACTTAATGTGAGTTGGAACAACTCACCATCAAAAGCCAGCACGTCACCACTGTATAATTTTTTCCGCTTTATTGTACAAATTTCATAGTTAACCCCAACATAACCTTCACCAATTAAGGCTTTTGCTTGGCCACCTGTTTCGACTAGGTCGAGCACTTTTAGCAAGTTGCATAGTTCTATTGGCTCTTCTTCTAGTTCAATTTCGATGAAATCTTCGTTCATATTGGTCTCTCTTAATTCAATCGCAGCCATTATAAAGCCTAGCACTCAATTGAACCAAGATTAAATTTTTAAGCTCTTCAAGCGGTTAAAATTTACAGTAATAAATAATCTTAAATTTTTACAAACAGTAAAAAAACTGCAGTATTTACTGGGTACACTGCGCGCGTTTGGAATTGGTGTACAAATTGCTAAATGCATGTCCGTTTCATTTTTTATTCGTTCAGGAGAAGTTGTAATGGGCGTAAGATCAGCGCTAAGAAAAGAGTTAATGGGTTTGCAAGATTCGTCATTGCTTGCAGCAGATGATGTGCGAGCTTTGTTAACACAAAAAATTAAGTCTCAGCCTGAAAAATCAGAACAAGGTTTTGCGTTAATTTCGCGATTTAATGATAATCATAGCCAGCTGAGTTCAGGGGAAACAAATAAAGAAAAACTGCTCCAGCATCAAACCCACCGTTTATTTAAAGATATTCTATATACCCGTCAAAGTGTTAATAGTTGGCTGAAAAAACATCTTAATTAATTGATTTATTGTTTTTCTCACTTTAGACTACAGTTGTAATCCAAAGTGAGAAAGAAAATGAAAAGGATAATTTCAGCAGCCCTATTTTTAATTTTGGCAGGTTGTCAGCAACCAACAGTGTACGTATACACTGAAAAACTTGATGAACAACAGCTGCACACATTAGAGCAAGCTTTAAATAAGCAAAGCTTACCTTATGAATACACAAAGCTACCTATTCCAAGAGACTTTGCTGATGCGACCTTAATGTTATCGAGCGATAAAATTCTGACTCATGAAACCGAGCAACTTGCAGAAATTATGCAGGGGCTGGGTTATCAAGCTGAAATTAAGTACACCACAGATGCCAATCACTTTTACAATCATGGAAATATTGGCTTTTACTTAAGAGCTAAAAATACTGCAACTAGTTTTACTATGCCGACTCGTGTACTCACCACTGGATGTGTTGAAGACAAGTACAATGATCTTGCTGTTACATTTAATGACAAGCAGGCACACTTTACCCTTGCAAGCGGTAGAAAAGTCTCACTAGATTGGGATTATTTATATGGCTACTTAGTCATTTATTATAAAAATTACTCGCAAACATACAGTCATTTAACGCCAAAAGTGAGTACCCCTTTTGGTCTAAAACCGTCTGATACTTATCGTTATACGGCTCGCGTTAATAAGCCCAGTTGGTTGAATTGCTCATTGCAAGTGGTGTATATGGACTAACTACCTGATTCGAGGTAATTACTGAGTTTAGTAATACGCTCACTCATGCCTTCGATTATGCGATCTTTAATTTTCTCGCGGATCACATTGGGTAAGCGGATGAGTGCTTCAGGGGTGATAGCTAACAAAATGGTATCGACTCTAGCGCGTGCACTGGTGCTGTGCTCTCGGTTATTAATGAATGCGCCTTCACCGATAAACTCACCGGGCTCGATTGTGCCAAGTTCAAGTAAGTGACTTTGTTTGAACACCATGAGTGAGCCACTTAGCACAATATAAAGTCGTTTATCAGTATCATATTGTTTGAAAACTGCGCGGCCCTGTTTGACCAAATATAAATGACTGAAGGACTCTAATAACACTTGTCGCTCACTGAGAGTAAACTCCCTAAAAAACGGCAATCTGTTAATAATTTCCATTTGTTTAATGAGTGGAATGTGCTCGATTAAATTCATTGACTCACATCGGTATAGCTTAAAATTAGCTAATATTGCGCTCTTTTAGCTTGCGGGTCAATGTATTGCGACCCCAGCCAATCTTTACTGCGGCTTCTTGCTTGTGGCCAGCACAGTTGGCAAGAGCTGTTTTAATCAAGCGAGTTTCAAGTTGAGCTTGAATAGCTGGCCAAATATTTGTTTTGCCTTGCTTAAGTTCAAGGTTAAGCCATTGTTGAAATGCATCCAGCCAATCACCTTCTTGCTCAGTAGGCTCGACAGCAACAATCTCCGGTGGTAAATCTTGTTCACTGATAAGCTCACCCGGTGCCATTACGGTTAACCAGCGGCAAGTATTCTCTAGTTGTCGCACGTTACCAGGCCAATTAAACAAGCGTAGCTGCTCTGTGGCTTTTGGGCTTAATATTTTGCTTTCAACTTGTAGCTCTTTGGCACTTTTATGTAAAAAGTGTTGTGCTAGTCGTTCAATATCTTCAGTACGTTCGCGTAGGGCAGGTAAGCGTAAGCGCACAACATTCAAACGATGAAATAAATCGTCACGAAATTTGCCTTGTTTTACTAAATCTTCTAGATTCTGATGCGTAGCAGCAATAATACGTACATCAACTTTAATGCTTTGATGACCACCAACACGATAAAACTCGCCATCAGCTAACACGCGCAATAAACGTGTTTGTACGTCGAGTGGCATGTCACCAATTTCATCTAAAAATAAGGTGCCGCCATTTGCTTGCTCGAAGCGGCCTTTACGGATGCTGTCTGCCCCTGTAAATGCGCCTTTTTCGTGACCAAATAGCTCTGACTCTACTAACTCTTTAGGAATTGCAGCCATATTCAGGGCGATGAATTGGTTTTCTTTGCGTGGGCTGTGATTATGAAGGGCACTGGCGACAAGCTCTTTACCTGTCCCTGACTCACCGTTAATCAACACACTCATACTTGATGCTGATAATTTACCTATCGCGCGAAACACCTCCTGCATAGCGGGTGCTTCACCTATTATATGTGCATTAGTTTGTGGTGCTTGTTTTCGCTTAGTTTTTTTCGTGGAATTAGCTCGGCATGCACTTTCTACCAGCGCTACAGCTTCATCTAAGTCAAACGGTTTGGCAAGGTACTCAAATGCGCCTTTTTGGAATGCATTAACCGCCGAATCTAAGTCAGAGTGAGCAGTCATGATGATCACCGGTAAGCCCGGGTTTTGTTCAGCAATGGTTTCAAGTAACGCCATACCATCCATACCTGGCATACGCACATCAGATACCAATACCGTGGGCTGGCTAAACTTTAATGCATTAAGCACATCTTGTGCGTTTGCATAGCTTTCAGTTTCAAATCCTGCACGTGCCAACGCTTTTTCTAGTACAAAGCGAATTGAGGCATCATCATCAACTAACCAGACTGTTTTCATGACTACTCCAAAAAACCATTAATCCGTAAAAGGCAAATAGATATTAAACTCTGTATGGCCTGGCCAACTGTCACAATCAATGTGGCCGTCATGTTGGTCAACCAAGGTTTGCGCTATCGATAAACCAAGCCCTGATCCATTTTCTTTGTTGGTGATCATTGGGTAGAACAAGGTTTCACGTAAACTCTTGTCTATACCTGGGCCGTTATCTGAAATTTGTATCAGCAAGGTCTTTTTCGGTGCTTTACCAGGGCGTCTGTGTTGATGATTGATGCGGGTTTTTATTCTTATCTCACCACCATCAACGAGTGCCTGTTGTGCATTACGAATAATGTTCAGTACCACTTGTTGAATTTTACTTTGATCGATGTATACGCTTGGTATACTTGGATCATAGTCTTTCACTAAAGTGATATTGGCATTGTTGTCTAACATGCTCAGTTTAATCACTGACTCTAAAGCTTGGTGAATATTGCCATAAGATTTATGTGGCAATTGATTCGGACCAAGTAAACGGTCTACAAGCTCGCGTAAACGGTCGGCTTGTTCAATAATTAATTCAGCACATTGATCTCGTTCTTGCTGATCAACCTCATACTGCAATAATTGCGCCGCTCCGCGAATTCCACCTAAAGGATTTTTAATTTCGTGTGCTAAACCACGAATTAAGTTTCGTGCAGCTTGATATTGATGCATTTGATTAGAGGCTTGATCGTGACGGATTTCATCATCCATTTGACGGCATTCGAACAATATATAGTGACTATCGTTGTGACTTATACGTCGTGTACTAATGGTCAATTTTGCATGACGAGAATCAACGAACACTACGTCAGCTCTATGCTGATGGCAATCGACACCATCGAATAATGAATACTGAGCTATGCGCTTTAAGTCTATTGAGTGGTAGTTAAATAAGTTGTCGAAAGGTTGATTGATGATTCGCTTCGGGCCTAAACCTAAAAGCTCACTGGCGCTATCATTGGCATAAACCAGTTTAAAATCATGGTCGAGTAGAATAACGGCAGTACTTAAATTTTTCCAAATACTGTCGAGCAATTCAGAATTAAAGTGTGTATCACTGAGCATGGTTGCACCATTTTAGTGCGTTTCGATTTATTGCAGCTTAGCATATTCTTTTTGCGTTGCGAGACGTTAAGTTGAAATATTAGTTTCCACTAATTACAGAAGCTCTATGCATGAAAAAGGTGCTGATTGGGCTAACCGAAACGAGTTTATTATTAGCATCATAAAGTTTTGCTTGTAATGTGTGTTCACCGCGGTTGACCTCTCTTAGTGCAAAGGTCGTACTATTACTAGGTTCACTATGGGGCGTACCGTCAAGTAAAAGCTGTACTTTAAACCCTGTTTCAAAGCGTGGGCTAATTCGCGCAGTAACGTATACAGAGCCGGTATTTTCGCGAACAGTGGCTTCGTTTTTAGGAGATGAAATACTGACTTTAAATTTAATAGGTGTGGTGTTTGGCGCGCCCCTATCAAGTATACTGGTATCGGTAGCTGGCATAGTCAAATTTTGGGTATTTATTTTTACTTCGATAGCACCAGGTCGCGGTGTATCAGAAAATACTAAAACGCCGTTCTTATCTTTCCAAGAATATACTTTTTGCGCTGCGCTATAGCCAAAAAAGCTTATAAAAATCAGCAATAATACTAATAAAGTTGTGCTTTTCACCCTGCAACCCTGCATTTTTTATTTAAATAAAACTGTAGAGTAGAACCCGCTCAATTACCATTAAAAAAGCCCGCAAAGCGGGCTTGAGAACACACATTTATTATCTTTCAGATAATTCTGATACAGCGTTAAATTAAACGCTGTAGTACATTTCGAACTCAACTGGGTGAGTTGTCATGTTAAGCTTTTCAACTTCTTGGCTCTTAAGAGCAATGTAAGCATCGATTAGGTCATCAGTGAACACACCACCTTGAGTTAAGAACTCACGGTCAGCGTCTAGTGATGCAAGTGCTTCAGATAAAGAAGATGCAACTTGTGGGATCTCAGCAGCTTCTTCAGCAGGTAGATCGTACAAGTCTTTGTCCATTGCATCGCCAGGGTGGATCTTGTTTTTGATACCGTCAAGGCCCGCCATAAGCATTGCTGAGAATGCTAAGTATGGGTTTGCTGTTGGATCAGGGAAACGAATTTCGATACGACGTGCTTTTGCAGACGGTACCACTGGAATACGGATTGAAGCAGAACGGTTACGTGCAGAGTATGCAAGCATTACTGGTGCTTCGAAGCCTGGAACTAGGCGCTTGTATGAGTTAGTAGACGCGTTAGCAAATGCGTTGATTGCTTTAGCGTGCTTGATGATACCACCGATGTAGTAAAGAGCTTCTTCAGAAAGGCCAGCGTATTTGTCACCAGCGAAGATGTTTACACCATCTTTACCTAAAGATTGGTGACAGTGCATACCTGAACCGTTATCACCTACAATTGGCTTAGGCATGAAAGTCGCTGTTTTACCATATAAGTGAGCCATGTTATGGATAACATATTTCATCTCTTGGATTTCGTCAGCTTTTAATACCATTGTATTGAAGCGCGTAGCGATTTCATTTTGACCTGCAGTTGCTACTTCATGGTGGTGAGCTTCTACAACTTGACCAAGTTCTTCAAGAACTAAACAAGTTGCTGAACGCCAGTCTTGTGATGAATCAACAGGTGAACACGGGAAGTAACCGCCTTTAACACCTGGACGGTGACCCATGTTGCCACCTTCGTAATCTTTATCTGAGTTCCAAGCTGCTTCTACAGAATCGATTTTATACATAGAACCAGACATGTCTGATTTGTACTTAACATCGTCAAATAGGAAGAATTCTGGTTCAGGGCCGAATAACACAGTGTCAGCAATACCTGTAGAACGCATGTATTCTTCAGCGCGTTTTGCAACAGAGCGCGGGTCACGCTCGTAACCTTGAAGTGTTGAAGGCTCAACTACGTCACAACGTATGATTAGTGTAGCTTCTTCAGAAAACGGGTCCATTTTCGCAGACTCAGGCACAGGCATAAGTACCATGTCTGATTCATTAATACCTTTCCAACCAGCAATTGAAGAACCGTCAAACATTTTGCCGTCTTCGAAGAAATCTTCATCAATTTGGTGATGAGGAATAGAAACATGCTGTTCTTTACCTTTGGTATCAGTAAAGCGTAAATCAATGAACTTAACGTCATTTTCTTTGATAAAATCTAAAACCGATTGTGACATGTGTCCTCCAATTGTTGGGTTTTATTTTTGCTGCATTATTGCTTTTCGCTATTGTAAGCTGGTTTCGTGCCATGTTTTTAACACATTGTTTAGGCTTATAAAAATAAACACGGCTCAGTTTTGTCAACTCTTCAAGCACCAAGTTGGTGCATAAAAAGTTCATTGTGGTGCATAAAAAGTGCAACCTTATTTTTGCACAATTATTGCGCGTGCCAATTTTTCTGCTACGAACACGATTTAGTGCCAAAATATGGTTCAAAAACTAAATTTTCGCCAGTTTTGCGTTCAGATTCACTTTAATTTTCATAAATTTGTCATTTATAAAACAGATACTTATAAAA
>NZ_JAKEVN010000092.1:0-17701 GCF_022398505.1 Pseudoalteromonas sp. Isolate3
TCGCAGTGCTGAGTCTTGATGAACCAAAACTCGCCATTTTGTTAAAATCGGCTTTGGTTATTGGGACATGCTGACAATCAATCGCCAATTGTTTTTCGTTTTCACAAAACGGGTCATGCACGTACAAGCAATGCTCATCAATATGCGTTACACACACCCAATGCGGTGACTTTTTACCATCAAATCGATAGGTACTGATCAATAACACCACCGCTTTACCCTCCGCAAGCCAATCCTCAATAGCAACCAAGGTTAACTCTTGATAGCGTACTGGCAACTTTGCAGCTATCGCTTCTGCCACAAATTGATTATGAACCGTATGCAAGATGGCTTTTTTCTTTTCGCTTCTTACACCATCAATAAACAAAGTTTCACGAGTATTTAAAACTACATCAGCTTTAAAACCTCGTTTCATTGCCGCAAGTGCTAACCCTAGAGGGTGACAACCGCCATGCCCTGATGTCATAAAAATAGTGGTAGCTTCACGCCATATATCCAGCTCTTTCAGTTGGCTCATTGCGGTATCATTCAATGATGACATTGCCATTAATAACGCCGCAGGACCACAGGTAAACTCGGTTGTTTGCTGGTACCAAGGCGTGTGTTTATCGGCATTAAACTCGATATTACGTCGAATGTTTTTTTGCATTCGATGGGCATCACTATGGTCATCATAATAATCACTGTAATGACCAAACACCTGGTAACCCAGTTTTTCATATAAGCAAATTGCCGATAGGTTGTTTACCGCAACTTCTAGACGCATATATAAACGGCCGCGTTTAGCTGTTTCGTTTTCAAGCGCAAGCAGTAACTTTGAAGCAATGCCTTTGCCTTGCTGAGATTGCAAAACCGCCAGTGAATATAGCCGAGCAAGACGCGTCCCCTTGTGACACCAAACCAAGCCATAACCAACTAGTTGGTTCTCGATCTCGGCCACCATCAGTAAGCCATGCGTTGCGCTGATCCAACGTTTTAAACTACGACTACTTAATCTATCTTGACTAAAGCTTTGTTCTTCAATGGCAACAAGGGCCGCCAAATCCGTTGCCTGAGCAAAACGGATTTGACAAACAGAGGCGTTCATTAACCACGGCCTCGTGCTTCTAAGCGTTGTTTAAACTCATCCATAATGATCATATAAAGCTCGTCACCTAAATAGGCATCTTCGACTTTATGGTCGATACTTGGGTTGTCATTCACTTCTAACACGTATGCTTTACCTTGATGTTCTTTAACGTCAACACCATACAAACCTTTACCTACCGTTTTGCAGGCTTTTAACGCCGCATCGAGTACCACTTTAGGTAATTCAAATGTTGGCAAGGTTTCAAAGCCACCAGAAAAGAAACGTTTTGCATCATGGTTATAAATTTGCCAGTGATTACGCGCCATTAAATAACGACACGCATAAATTGCACGGCCATTTAACACCCCGACACGCCAGTCGTATTCGGTGTACATGTACTCTTGTGCAAGCACAAGTGCACTGAACTCAAACAACTCTGTTAATTTAGCAACTAACTCATCACGATTAGCAACTTTAAATACGCCTTTTGAGAAAGAGCCTTCTGACATTTTTAATACCAGTGGGTAGCTGAAGTTTGCTTCTAAACTTTCAATTGTCTCTTCACTTGTATCAGCCACAACGTGAGTTTTTAAACTCGGCACTTTTTGATAATTAAAAGCATCGTGCAAATACACTTTATTACAGCAGCGCAGTATCGACTCTGCATCATCAATCACCACTAACCCTAAGCTTTGTGCTTTACTCGCTAAACGATAGGTTGGATGGTCGATGGCCGTTGTTTGACGAATAAACAACGCATCAAATTGTGCAATATTGGTAATTTCATCAAATGTAAGTGCTTGAGCATAAATACCATGTTTAGCGGCTGCTTTAATAAATTTAGCAATGGCATCTTTATCACTTGGCGGCACTTTTTCTTGGTGATCAACCAATATGGCCATATCCCAACGGTAACGACGTTTTTTATCGTGAATGCGCCATACTGACATCGTAAAGCTATTGAGTTGCTTTACAAACTCTGTAAAGCCAGTGTCATCTAATGATGCAATCGCACCTTGCTTCACAACACCTTGTTCATCACACACCAAAATAGGCGCAGGATATTGCGAGAATAATGCTTTAGTTGCTTTGCTTTGCTGCTCTTGATCTGTGTGACCAAAAAATACAGTACAACCAGCAAGCTCTTTATGACGCGTGCTATGCTCATCGCTACGTAGTGCATTAATTGTTTTTACACTCGGTAATACCTGATGCTTTCTTGCTTCAGCAAGCAAAGAGCAATAATAGCCTTTACTTAAATACTGCCCTGTATCACACAAGTTTAAAATACGCGTTTTTGGCTCATTATGTTTTGGGTAATCACGTAAGTAGGTGTCAAAGGTAATGACATTTTCGAAATTTTGAGCAATACGTTGCTCATTGTTATCAACCACAATCAAGGTTTTAAACACGACTTTTCCTAAATTAAGTCTTATGAAAAAAATGAAAACACCCAGCCGATTAAGTGAACGCATGAGGCTAAACTTCACTTAACTAGATGGGTGCTTATAAGCATTAAGCTTGATGTGATTTATAGAGGTTTTTTTACTTTGTGACCAACGAGTTATTTTTTACTTGAAGATGAAATTTACTGATTAATAAATTTTCTTGATCAGACTATTTCTGTAATGCTATAAAACTGTGCGTTACCTGCAATTGTCAGTGTTACTTCGTCATCAATTTGCTTGCCAATCAGCTGTTTACCTAACGGCGCTTCACGGGTTACAACATATATAGGCTGTTCTTTTACGGTGACTACTAAGCCACCTGCACTTGGGCCCATAAAAAACCACTTTGAGTTATCTTGTTCATCGACAAGACACACTAATGCACCTTCACGAACCTTATTAAATTCGCTTTCTTTAAACACTGTATTGAATGCTTGTATGTCACGGTAGCACTCATTAACTCGTTCAGCTTGCCCTTGCGCTAAATAAGCGGCTTCTAAACCCAAGGTATCGTATTGAGTTTCAGCAACACTTTCTTCGTGGGTTGCTGCATCATGAGCCGCTTTTGCCGCTGCTTTGGCGTTTTGCAGTTGTGCCTCTAGCGCAAAGCGTAAATGTTCAATTACGTGTGTTTTATTCATATCAAAGCAGTTAAAACAGAAAAGCCGCTATTCTATGGAAAAATAGCGGCTGATGAAAGTAAGTTATAAAACTGACTTATGGCATATCCATATAGGCTTTGGTTTTATCATCCAGTGTTTGGGTGTAATTTTCTGAACTTAACCCTAATAATTGCGGTAAGGTGGCGGCGATACAAATCGATGAGAAGGTGCCCACCACAATGCCTGCAAATAACGCGATAGCAAAACCCGTTAATGCAGCGCCAGCAAGCAGCCAAATACAAGCAATGGTCGCAAGTGTTGTGCCTGAGGTGATCAATGTACGCGTTAACGTAGAGCCAATTGCATCATTAATCACAACATGGGTATTAATGCGTTGATTGTCTGGCTGAATACGTAAAAGCTCTCTAACTCTGTCGCCAACAATAATTGAGTCATTTAATGAATAGCCAATAATAGCCAGTAAACTCGCCAGCACGGTTAAATTAAACTCAAGCCCTAACAAGGAAAACAAGCCAAGCACTAAGATTAAATCATGTAACAGTGCAACCACTGAGCCTACCGCGAGTCGCCATTCAAAACGTACAGCTAAATAAACCATAATGGCAATCAGTGCTGCAAATAATGCTAAACAGCCTTGCTCAAAAAGCTCATCACCGACTTGTGAACCTAAAAAAGAACTTGAAAGCACGGTAAATTCTACACCTTGGTCATTCAGCTCTGATTGCCAATTGCTGGCTTCACTAAGCTCTGGCGCTTCTCTTAAAACAAAGTGGTATTCACCCGCTTTAGTTATGGTTAATTTGTTTGCAATTTCAGGACTTAACTTTGCCTTTAAATCAGCAATAGTTGTTACTGACGTTGTGTTTATCTCAGTGATGTAGCCACCTGTAAAATCAAGGCCAAAGTTTAGCCCTTTGACAGATAAAACACCTAAGCTCGCGATGACTAAAACACAGCTTAGCAATAACCCTAAAACGCGCGATTTACTCGCTGCAGTTAATGTTGACCAACTCATGCTTTAGCCCCCGATAAATTTGTCAGTTTAATGTAGAGTGTTTGGCTAAGCGCTTTTGAAATGTAAACACCGGTGAATACGCTGGTTAATAGTCCGAGCGCTAATGTAATTGCAAAACCTTTCACAGGCCCATAACCAATGGCGTATAGAATGATAGCTGTGATCATGGTGGTCACATTGGCATCAAAAATGGTCGTAAATGCTTGGTTATAGCCTTGCTCTATTGCTTGATAGGTAGGTCGACCTTTACGTTTTTCCTCTTTTATTCGCTCAAAGATAATTACATTAGTATCAACTGCCATGCCTATTGTTAATACAAGCCCTGCGATGCCCGGTAATGTCAACACCACGCCAGGTAATAACGACATTAAGCCGACTAAAGCGGTTAAATTAAGTAACAACGCAATGTTGGCAATCAGGCCTAAACGACGATACCAAAGCGCCATAAATGCAAGGGTAATACCGATACCAAGCATTAAAGCAGCTAATCCGTGTTCAATGTTTTCACTACCTAAGCTTGGACCTATGGTTTGTTCTTGAACGATTGTCACTGGTGCAGTTAGCGACCCTGCACGAAGTAAAAGCGCTAAATCGTAAGCTGCTTGTGGGCTTTTCATATTCGTAATACTAAAACGAGAACTTAAATGCTGTGCAATGTTTGCCACATTGATCACTTCGCTTTTTTTCACAACGTCGCCATTTGCATTCCGGGAGTATTCAGAATAAACCGTGGCCATTGGCTTACCTATATTGTGCTTTGAAAAAGCAGACATCGCATCGCCACCTTGAGAGTCTAAGCTAAGCTGGACTAAAGGCTTGCCCCATTCATCTTTACCAACACTGGCATTATTGATGTGATCACCTGAAAAAATCGCCACAGGATTTAAATTAACAACACCACCACCTTGCACATTAAACGCTTTACCACCCACTTCGACGACCTGATAAAAATCTAGGGTCGCTGTTGCACCAATAATGCGTTTAGCTTCTGATGGATCTTGTACCCCTGGTAACTCGATTCGAATTCGTTGTTTACCTTGCCTTTGCGTCACCGCTTCTGTGATGCCAAGCTCTTCAATACGTCCACGCAGGGTTGTTAAGCTTTGTGCCATGACTTGTTTATTGAATTCGCTTTGGCTTTGCTCATTAAAATGCAGTAATACTGTGGTTAGGTTATTACTCGTTGATTTAGTTTGCATCAGGCCTTTGAATTGACCTTGTAAGGTTGAGATGAGTCCTGGGAGTTGCCCTTCACCGCTTGGTAAAATTTGCAGCTCAACCCCTTCTTTTACTTCACTGGCTCTAATACCACGAATTTTGTCTTTTCGAAGCGTCAATTTAGTTTGTTGATACACACTGTTTAAGTGCTCTTGCATTGCTTTATCTAGGTCAACATCAAGCACAAATAGCACCCCTCCATTTAAGTCAAGTCCTAACTTAATCGGTGAAAGACCAAGCTGCTGAAGCCATTGTGGGCTTGTCGCATGCTCAACAATTTTAGCTTCCAGCTGTGGGTATTGAGTTTTTATAAAACTCAGTGCATTGGCACTTTGAGTAGGCTCAGCTAATAAAATAGCCAGTTGTGCTTGGCTATCATTAGCTTCAGACACTTCAAAACCATGTTGATTTAGTGACGTTGTCACACTTTGCAGCGTCACAGTTTGATCTGGCAAGCTAATGTGCAACCAAGATTTGTTAGGGTAAAGATTAGGTAGTGCGCTAACCGCTAATAAAATACACGCCGCTATCATAGCGACATAACTCATTTTTAGACGACGCCATAGCGCCGGCTTTGATTTATGTGACATACATGACTTCCTTCCAGCATTTTCAGCCGGTAAAAAATTAATTCCAAAAATAAAAAAGTAACGAAGGAAGTCGTTTAGCTATGGTAGGTAGTATTCGCTTTGTACAAGAGATTAGCGTCTTTCCAGCCACTAATGCGGGATTTACGTTGCGTGGCTAACGCAAACCATGGGATCATGCGCACAGCACTTGGTGGCGCTAAAAAGTGCTCTTTTCCCCAATCTTCAGCAAAGAATTCAATTAATAGCTCGTAATCAGGGTCAACCTGACTATGGTAAAGAAACAATGATGAATTACTGGCAGTTAAACGCGGCACAAGGGTATCAAACCCCGATGGTTCTACCGGTTTAGGATGCTTAGCTGTATGAGTTTGAGAAATAACTGGGGTTTTAGTCAGCTCGACTTGGAACAATTTAGTGGCAGCATAGTGTGAGTGAGTGTCAGGCATAGCCATGCTCTGTGCACTAAAGAACACAGTAAATAGCAAGATAATGACTGAGAAAAACCGTAACAAGAACTGACCAATAAATTAAGTGGATAACACAGCTATAATGAGGGTAAAAAAATAAAACACAAGTTATTACTTAAATAAAAGTATCTAAAATAAAGCGAGCCTAACTCGACCCGCTTATTAATTTAACTTTGTTAAACAAGTTAAACTTCTAATGATGACATGTCGATAACAAAGCGTGAGGCCATATCACCTCGCTTTAATTTATCGAAAGCGTCATTAATTTGTTCCATTTTGATCATTTCAACTTCTGGCAGAATATTATGTAACGCACAGAAATCGAGGATCTCTTGGGTTTGTGCTATACCACCTATCAATGAGCCAGCAACACGGCGACGTCCAAGCAGAAGTGGAACAGAGTTTGATTCTGCAAGTTCACCAACTTGGCCAACTAGCACTTGGGTACCATCTATATCAAGTAGTGGCATATAAGGTGTAAAGTCATGTTTAACGGGTATGGTATTAATAATTAGATCGAATTGATTAGCATGTGCTTGCATCACTTGTTCATCACTTGAGACTAATAAGTCTTTCGCACCATAATCTAAAACCTGTTGTTTTTTCTTATCACTGCGGCTAATTGCCGTAACATGTGCACCCATTGCAGCTGCGATTTTAATTGCCATGTGACCCAAACCACCTAGACCAATTACCGCAACACGGCTGCCTGGGCCAACATTCCACGTGCGTAGTGGTGAATAAGTTGTGATACCCGCACATAGAATTGGCGCACATTTCGCTAGGTCTAAACCTTTAGGTACATTGAGTACGAACTCTTCACGAACCACAATGTGTTTTGAATACCCACCTTGAGTAAGTTCGCCACTGATACGATCTTGCCCTGAGTATGTACCCACCATTCCTTCGCGACAAAACTGCTCTTCACCATGATGACATTGGTCACAGCTCAAACAGCTATCTACCATACAACCAACAGCGACATTATCGCCCACTTTGTATTTAGTAACGCCGCTACCCACTTCAAGAACGCGGCCAACAATTTCATGACCCGGTACTACTGGGTACTGAGTCCAGCCCCAATCGTTTTTTGCTGTGTGTAAGTCTGAATGACACACGCCACAATAAAGAATTTCAATTGATACATCTTCTTCACGAAGTGCACGGCGTTCAAAATGATACGGCTCTAATGGTTTTTCAGAATCATGTGCTGCATAACCGACGGTTTTCATGCTTACTCCTTAATTTTCTTCGTGTTTAACTCATGCAATTAACAAATTTGCTAATGCGCTGGTGTATACTGCACTCAGTATAGAGGTAAATTTACAAATTACACTTGCCTAAAACACGAAAGCTTTTGCCTATTTTTATCAAATTGATTTAAGAGACCCCCATGCGTGGAATGAGCCGCAAAGAACAGGTAACGAGATCGCCTGATGCAATGAACCTATCACAAAGCATCAAAACACTCTGGCCCTATTTAATGACCTTTAAAGGCCGAGTTATTTTGGCTGTACTAGCTCTTATTGCAGCCAAGGGGGCCACATTGCTGATGCCTTGGGCACTAAAAGAAATAATCGACGCAGTAGATTCTAGTATCAACCTGATATTAAGCGTTCCTATTGCTCTGCTCATCGGCTATGGTTTGCTGCGCTTTGCCAGTGTGTTTTTTGGTGAAGTTCGCGATGCATTGTTTGGCCGTGTTACTGAGCACGCTATGCGCCATATTGGTTTAAAAGTATTTAAACACTTACATAGTTTAGAATTAGCCTTTCACCTTGATAGGCAAACAGGCGGTATTAGTCGCGATATAGAGCGTGGTACAAATGGCCTCAGCTTTTTAATGCGCTTTTTGATGTTTAACATCGTGCCAACCCTATTTGAAATAATCACAGTCGCCATTATTTTTGCGACCTTGTTTTCACCTTGGTTTGCATTAGTCACTGTTATCGCTGTCGCTATTTACATTGCTTTTACTGTAATAGTAACTCAGTGGCGTAACCGATTTATACGTGAAGCAAATACTGCCGATAACAACTCAAATACTCGTGCTATCGACAGCTTACTAAATTACGAAACCGTTAAGTACTTCAACAATGAACATTATGAAGCAAACACCTACGACAGCTTTTTAGCTAAGTGGGAACAAGCGAGGCTAAAAAATCGTTTATCGTTACTGGCGCTAAATTCAGGGCAAGCACTTATTATCGCCGCAGCTATTACAGCACTAATGTGGCTAGGTGCCAGTTCAGTGGTCAATAAAGAGCTGACCATAGGTGAGCTTGTGATGATTAATGCTTACATGATCCAGCTATTTCTACCTCTTAATTTTTTAGGCTTTGTGTATCGTGAAATACGCCGTGCACTAACTGATCTTGAAAACATGCTCGGCTTATTAAATCGAAAAGCCGCTATTAGCGATGACAAAGATGCAAAACCATTAACTACAACAAAAGCAGCTATTCGATTTGAGAATGTCTCTTTTAGTTACGACAAACAACGGCCTATTTTAAATAATTTAAGTTTTGAGGTTACTTCAGGCAGTAAAGTAGCGATTGTCGGTGCCAGTGGCGCAGGTAAAAGCACCTTAAGCCGCCTGCTTTACCGCTTTTATGATGTGGATGCGGGCAAAATTTATATTGATAAGCAAGCAATCAACACAGTGACACTTGAAAGTTTGCGCCAAGCTATTGCCATCGTACCGCAAGATACCGTGCTATTTAACACCAGCATTCGCGAAAACATCGCCTACGGAAATCCAACGGCAAGCGAAGATGATATTGATAAAGCTATAAGCCTTGCCCACTTAGATGGGTTTATTGCAAGCCTAGATAAAGGCGATAAAACCCTTGTTGGTGAGCGCGGTTTAAAAGTGTCGGGCGGCGAAAAGCAACGTATAGCAATTGCCAGAGCCATTTTAAAGGGTTCACCTATTTTATTATTTGATGAGGCAACATCAGCGCTTGATTCGCATTCAGAGCAAGCTATTTTAAGTGCTATGCGTGAAGTCGCGCAAAAGCACACCAGCATAGTCATTGCCCATCGTTTATCAACAATCACCGACGCAGACAAAATTATTGTTATGAAACAAGGACAAGTTGTTGAACAAGGTCAGCACCAACAGCTACTTGCGGCGAATGGCGAATATGCTCGAATGTGGCAGTTACAGCAAAGCGACGAATAAACACTGTTAACTACTAGGTTAAATGATTAGAATAACGGCTTTATTTTTATCTATAACAAAAAGGCAACACGCAGATGGGCAGAGCTTATCAAAACAAAAAAGACTCAATGGCAAAAACTGCGGGTGCAAAAACCAAAGTTTATTCAAAGTACGGAAAAGAAATTTATATCTGCGCTAAGAATGGTGGTGTTGATCCCGATGGCAACTTAGCACTTCGTCGCTTAATTGAGCGTGCTAAGAAAGACCAAGTACCTACGCATGTAATCGAGCGTGCAATCGATAAAGCCAAAGGTGGTGGCGGCGAAGATTACGTAGCAACTCGCTATGAAGGTTACGGCCCGGGCAACTGTATGATCATTGTTGACTGCTTAACCGACAACAACAAACGTACCTTCGCTGACGTACGTGTTTGTTTTACTAAAGCAAATGCAAAAATTGGTGCGCAAAATTCTGTATCACACTTATTTGATCACCTCGCTATTTTTGTTTTTGACGGTGATGATGACGAAGCTGTATTAGAAGCATTGATGATGGCAGATGTCGATGTAACAGATGTAGAAGTTGAAGACGGTAAAATCACCGTATTTGCTCCACACACAGAATACAACAACACCCGTACAGCACTTGAAGAAATGGGAATTACTGATTTCCACGAAGATCTAATTGCCTTTGTGCCGCAAGTAGAAGCACCAATTGAAGGTGAAGACGTTGAAGTCATGGAACGCTTTTTAGCCATGCTAGAAGACTGTGATGACGTACAAAACGTTTACCATAACGCACAGTTTTAATTAAAAAGGCCAACCAAGTTGGCCTTTTACCTTTTAGCACAAAGGAATCAACATTGAATACCCTCGAAGAGTTAAAAGCCGGTTCTCTACAAGGTAGTACACGGCTTCAGCTTGTTGCAGAACTAACTGAATTCCCAAAAGAAATTTATACCCTAGCCGATACGTTAGAAACCCTTGATTTATCTAATAACCAGCTAAGTGATTTACCTGACGATTTTTACAAATTAAAAAATCTAAAACGACTGTTTTTATCATTTAATCAGTTTAAACACATACCTGACGTGCTAAGACAATGCCCAAACTTAATCATGGTGGCATTTAAAAGTAATCAAATTACTGAATTTAAAGCACACTGTTTGCCAACGAAAATTGAATGGCTGATCTTAACTGATAATCAAATCCCCGCTTTGCCGGATACATTTGGTGAGTACAGTCAGCTTAAAAAGCTGGCACTGGCCGGCAATCAGTTAACACATTTGCCAGCCTCAATGGCTAATTGTAAAGAGCTTGAGCTAATACGTTTAAGCGCCAATAAGCTTACAAAAGTTGAAGATTGGCTTTTAGCCTTACCTAAACTTGCTTGGCTTGCCTTCTCTGGTAACGATTTAAATCGTTCAACCAGCTTACATTGTGAGCTGTTTAGCCAAATAGCACTGGATGAAATCGATGTTAAAAAGCAGATTGGCCAAGGCGCATCTGGGGTTATTCACTTCGCAAACTGGCATCAACGACCTGTTGCCCTTAAGTTATTTAAAGGCGAGATCACCAGTGATGGCTACCCACTCGATGAGCTTAATTGCTGTTTACAAGCAAGTGAGCACCCAAACCTAATTAAAGCGTTGGGCTATGTTGATGAAGAGTCACAACTGGGTTTAGTAATGGAGCTGATCAATAAAGAGTTTACGAACCTTGGTTTACCACCATCACTTGCAAGTTGTACCCGTGACACATTCGAAGACAACTGCCAGTACACGCCAGAAATGGTGCTAAAAATCATTCAACAAATGACAAGTACCCTCGCCCATTTGCATAAAAAGCAAGTTAGCCATGGTGACATTTATGCCCATAACAGCATGATCAATTCACAAGGCGATTTATTGTTTGGTGACTTTGGTGCCGCAACCGATTTATCGATGCTAATGCCAACTCAACAACAGCTATTAGAAGGCATTGAAGTACGTGCCCTCGGTTATTTTATCGATGATTTACTGACTGTTGTGACTGAACAAAATGACATTACAAAGATGCTTGCCGACATAGCCCAAGAGTGCTTGGTACTCAACTCAGAAAAACGACCTCGCTTTTCTGAGCTGCTTGCGCGATTATGATTTAATACTAATTTGCCTATAAACAAAGCCTCACTGAGGCTTTATTTTTGCCTGTTAAACGGAAACAGCTGCTGCTTTAACATTCCTTCGGGCATGTAATCGCCAACCACACCATATTTATCGGGCCACTCTGCTTGACCTTTTACAGCGGTGCCAAATAGATAATCTAAAAAAGAAAAATGCGCTGCATAGTTACGGTCAATGGCCGCTTTATCAGATGAATGGTGCCAATGATGAAACTGAGGAGTAACCAGAAAATACTTTAACCAACCAAAATTTACGCGAACATTGGCATGGTTAAACACAGCCTGAAAGCCAACAATAATCACATAAAGGCTAATGACTTCAGATGGAAAGCCCAGTACAAAAATAGGCGTAAGTACTAAGCTACGCGTCACTAATATTTCTAAAATATGCTGACGTGAGCCTGCGAGCCAATCCATTTCTTTTGCACTATGATGCACGGCATGAAAACGCCAAAGCAGAGGTACTTCGTGATAAGCCCTGTGCACAAAGTATTGCATTAAATCGGCCACTAAAATAATTAAAAAGAGCTGGAGTAAAAATGGCATTTGTATAATAAAGCCTTGCACAGTATCAGATACAGCCCAGCCAAATGCGTGATGCACAAACTGATTGGTTGCAAGAAGCACAAAACCGATAATTAAATGATTTACAAAGAAATGATTTAAATCGCCTTGCCACTCAGAGCGGAGAATTTTTTGCTCTTTGCGGTGCGGTAGCAGCTTCTCAATTAAAATAAAAATCAGTGTGGAGCCAAGTAAATCAAGAATGAACCAATCAAGCCCTAAGTATGGCGTATTATCTCTAAAATCGCCCACTTGAACATTCGGGCCACCAAATGCAATAGCAAGAAGTATCAGCACCCAAGCTGTTGCACCGAGTCGTTTGTTAGTGTTACGAACAAAGTTCAACAAGCCTAAACTGCCTGAAATAATTAGTGCCACGAACATTAGCTGACGCAAAAACTCAACGCTGTAGTTTTGTCGAAGCTCTGGCGTCGTTAAGTACTCAGGAAAGTGAAAAGCTAATACTCCTAAACAGGATAAAATCGCTAAGAAGCAGGCAATATAGCCACTGATATTGCCTTCACCCACTTGAAACTGCTCAGCCCGAAATAACCGGTGATAAAGACGAGTCATGATATAAAAATCCATTTATCAATTTTTTGCAGCATAACACAGAAGAATTTAGGAACAAATATACGCTAAGCCATCACTATCATGTGTACACAACAAATTGATACTAAGCTAATAAAACCTAAAACTAGGCTGCGTTCAGGTAGGAAATGAATAATCAACGCAGGCATTTCAATAATGTGTGAAGTCATTGGCCTATAGCATAAACTATGTTTTTCAAAGTTCATGAAAGCGTTTTTTAGCCTTTCAAGGTAGAGCATTAATCCAGCTAAATGAATAAGCACAAATGTCGATGGACCTAAAAACTCAAGTAGTGCCATAAGCTCATACCCCATCATTAACTCAGGTCCTGCAATGAGAATTACTAAAACCAGCGCGATTGTTTTATACAGCTTATTAGCGAATAACTGTCTAATTTTATTAAACATCCATATCCTTATGAAACGATTTAGGCTTATAAAAGAATAAGCCTTTTAAATATTATTGAAATGCTTTATCAAACTTATCTTGATCAAGGTATTTATCAAATGCACCTAAAGCATTACCAACACTTGGCTCAGCCATTAACTCTTGCATTGCAACTTCACCCACAATACCGAATGCGTTTTCCATTGCTCCCTGACCGCCGACTTCAATCGCCGCCTTTGCTTGCTTTGGACAGTCTTCGGTTAATAAACGCGTAACTAACGCACCAACATAGCGATTAGTTTCATCCATATCTTGTTCTGTCACGTTCGAGAAAGGCTTAATTATACTATGCGTCGACATACCTAGATAAATCCACTTAGCGAGGTTCTTTCGCTCTTTGCCATTTAGTGAATCAGTTAAACACACTGCAAGTTGCTGTGCTTCTTGCGATGCGGATACATAACTAGGCAGTATCGACGATAAAAAGAGTGACGTAGTTAATAAGATTTTTTTCATTATCTTTCCTTGAAAACAATTACGCACAATAAAGTAATGTGAATCCAAATTAATTTCCAGTAAAAACCAAAAAAGCCACGATAAACGTGGCTTTGTTGGATAAAGCTTAAACTTTTACTGTTCTATTATAAGAACTGACCTAGCGCTTTAACTTGGTCTAACATGCGGTTTGAGAAACCCCACTCGTTATCGTACCAAGCCATCACTTTAACAAGCTTACCATCTACCTTAGTTTGGGTTGAATCGAAGATTGAAGACGCTGGGTTGTGGTTAAAGTCGATAGAAACAAGCGGTAGTTCGTTGTATTCAAGAATACCTTGCATTGCACCTTCTGATGCTGCTTTAACTACTTCGTTGATTTCTGCTGCAGTTGTTTCACGCTTAGCAACGAACGTTAAGTCTACTAAAGAAACGTTGATTGTTGGTACACGTACTGCCATGCCGTCTAGTTTACCCGCAAGTTCAGGAAGTACTAAGCCAACTGCTTTAGCAGCACCTGTTTTAGTTGGGATCATTGACTGAGTTGCGCTACGTGCACGATATAAATCTGGGTGATAAACGTCAGATAAGTTTTGATCGTTTGTGTATGCATGAATTGTCGTCATGCTACCTTGCTCGATACCTACTGTGTCGTTGATTGCTTTTGCAATCGGCGCTAAACAGTTTGTTGTACACGATGCATTTGAGATAATGTTGCTGTCAGCGTTTAATACTTCACTATTAACACCATGAACAACAGTTGCATCCATATCAGTACCAGGAGCAGAAACGATTACTTTTTTAGCACCTGCTTCAATGTGTTTAGCCGCTGCCTCACGTGAAGTGAATAAACCAGTACATTCTAGAACGATATCTACGTTTAGAGCTTTCCAAGGAAGGTTTGCAGGATCACGCTCTTGCGTAAGGGTAATTTCGTCATTACCAATTAGCATGGTGTTTTCAGCAAGTGTTACTTTTTGAGAAAATTGACCGTGAACTGAGTCAAATTGAGTTAAATGCGCGTTAACATTTGCTGGTGCTAAATCGTTAATTGCAACGATTTTGATTTCGTTGTTTTGAGCTGACTCATAAAGGGCACGTAATACGTTACGACCGATACGTCCATAGCCATTAATTGCAACATTAATCATTCTAATATCTCCCGTTAATTATTTTACTTCACTTGCTTGGAGAGCAAGCGCTTCAATGGCTTGCCAGTCTTTGTTTTCAATAAGTTGTTTGTCTAACATCCACGTACCACCCACACAGATTACGTTTTTAAGTGCGAGGTAGTTAGGTGCTGTTTCAAGGCTAATGCCGCCTGTTGGACAAAATGTTACTTGTGGTAAAGGGCCACCAATTGATTTCAGCATTGCAGTGCCACCCGCTGCTTCTGCAGGGAAGAACTTTAGAAACTTAAAGCCTTGGCTTGCTAATTTCATTACTTCACTTGGTGTCGCAGCACCTGGTAAAAATGGAATATCAGACTCTTTAGCCAGTGCTAATAATTCGTCGTTTACGCCAGGGCTAACCATAAAGTCAGCACCGGCTTCAACTGATGCATTAAATGTCGCTTTATCAACCACAGTACCTGTGCCAACGTATGCTTCTGGTACGGCTTCTTTCATTAGCTTCACTGCTTCTGCCGCAATTGGCGTACGCAAAGTAATTTCTAATGCTTTTAAGCCACCGTTATAAAGCGCACGTGCAAGGGGTGCTGCATCTTCAAGTTTTTCGATAACAACAACCGGTACCACAGGTGCCGATGATAAAATTTTCTCAATGCTCATTGTTTGTTCCTCATAGCCCAGTAACGGCGTATTATTATTCTAAACCAAAGGCGCTAGCGCCTAGGTCTGCACTACTTACTATATTTCTGAAACCTGCAAATAACTCTCGACCTGTGCCGTATGTTTGGCTTGGTTGGCTAAGTTGTAATTCACGTTTTGCTAATTCTTCATCGCTTACATGTACTTTCAATACACCTGCTGGTGCGTCAAGCGTCACTAAATCACCTTCGTGAATTTTAGCGATTACACCACCTTCAACAGCTTCTGGTGCTAAGTGGATTGCAGCAGGAACTTTACCAGATGCACCCGACATACGACCGTCTGTGACAATCGCCACTTTGTAGCCTTGGTCTTGCAGTGTTGCCATTACTGGCGTCAACTTATGAAGTTCAGGCATGCCTTTCGCTTTCGGACCTTGCTCTTTAATTACAGCAATAAAGTCTGTGTTTAATTCACCGCGGCTATACGCTTCTTGTAACTCACCTTGTGAGCTAAATACTTTAGCTGGTGCAGAAACAACTTGGTGTGACTCTGCCACTGCTGATACTTTAATAACTGCTTTACCAAGGTTACCAGTAAGAAGCTGTAAACCACCCTGCTTACTAAACGGGTTATCAATTGGGCGCAATACTTCTTCGTCGTGTGACTTTTCAGGACACGACACCCATTTAACTTTGCTTGGGCCTGTGCTGTTAGTCATAATCACCGATGAATCTTTATCTAACATTGGCTCCGTGGTGTATGCTTCTAACCCATCACCGACAATCGTTTTCACATCGTTATGTAAGTAACCTTTGCTAAGTAGTTGCTTCATTAAGAAGCCCATACCGCCAGCTGCTTGGAAGTGGTTCACATCAGCTGAGCCGTTCGGGTAGATACGCGTAAGAAGTGGCACAACTTCAGATAAGTCAGCCATGTCTTTCCACGTTAGGATCACACCTGCAGCTTTCGCAATAGCCACTAAGTGGATTGCGTGGTTTGTTGAGCCACCTGTTGATAACAAGCCAACTAAACCATTAATAATTGTTTTTTCACTTACTACATCTGCAAGGCAGTTAGCATCTTTTGTTTCGATTAACTGCTTTAACATAGTTTCTACAGCATGACCTGTTAAACCATCACGTAGTTCTGTGTAAGGGTTAATGAAAGAGCTACCTGGTAAATGTAGACCCATAATTTCCATTAACATTTGATTCGAGTTTGCCGTACCGTAGAAAGTACATGTACCGGCACTGTGATAAGATGCGCTTTCAGCTTCAAGAAGCTCTTCACGACTTACTAAGCCTTGTGCAAATTTTTGACGAACACGAGCTTTTTCTTTATTCGGGATACCCGATTGCATTGGACCTGCTGGTAAAAAATACGTTGGTAAATGACCAAATGATAAAGCACCAATTAAAAGTCCTGGGACGATTTTGTCACAAACACCTAAACAGAAAACACCGTCGAATACATCATGCGATAAAGAAACCGCAGTAGACATTGCAATCACGTCACGTGAGAACAATGATAACTCCATACCGTCACGGCCTTGTGTTACGCCATCACACATTGCTGGTACACCGCCAGCAACTTGTGCTGTTGCATCGTACTTAGTCGCAAGGTTTTTGATGATTTCTGGGTAATCTTTGTAAGGGACATGCGCAGAAAGCATGTCGTTATAAGCGTTGATGATAGCTAGATTTGGTTGCTCGTCTGCTTTTAAACGATCTTTGTCATCGCTGCTACAAGCAGCCATAACATGTGCAATATTACCACAGCCTAAACCTGCACGAACTCTTGTTTGTTTTTTTGCGTGCGAGATTCGCTCTAAATAAGCTTGGCGGGTCTCTTTACTGCGTTCGATAACGCGTTCGGTGACTTCTTGAATACGAGGATGCAACATATAAATTCGACTCATCTCTATAGTTAGAGGATAAAGGCTCAGTAACAATTACAGACTCCACGAAAATAATTGTACTGAGCATCTTTGATTTACCCGTTCAAAGGTACGCTGACAGGCTGTCTCTCACAACCAACCTGACACCGGTGTCACTGTATTAACTCATGACTGTGACACCGGTGTCAACCTTATCTGTTAAATTTAGTTTAATTTTTTTAAATGACCAAATAATGAAC
>NZ_JAKEVN010000093.1:0-17160 GCF_022398505.1 Pseudoalteromonas sp. Isolate3
ATATAAAAAAGGCATTGACTGACCGATATGTTTGACACTACTATTGATGATATTGATTTCAGCGTATTTGATCGTTTAACTGAAATTCTTGATGTGAGAAGTGATAGAGCGCTTTCTCTTGAGCTAGGTTTGTCACACTCTGGTGTTTCAACAGCGAGAAAGAAAAACACTCTACCCTATAACGCTATCGTTAATACTTGTGTTAAGCGTGGGATCTCACTTGATAAAGTTTTTAATGTGAACGTGAAACATCAGACTGATTTCAATAAAAACGCCTCTGAAGAGTCTACGAAAGTATTGGGAGTTGATGATTTGTTAGCTGCTAATGCATTGGTAGATAAGATTTTAGAGGAACTATTATTTACAAAAAATCTGCCTGCGGAACGTGAACTTGCTATATGTAAAAAGTTGAGACCAATGCTAATTCAAAAGGCGTTTGAGCATAATTTGAATGAAGTGTTTGTTAAAACGATTGCTGAGGGAGCGTTGTATATGGCCTAAAATGGAAAATTATATGTTTAAGAATAAATTTGGTATGTTAATTGGTTTAGCACTAGTAACTTGTAGTGTTTTCGCCCAAGAACCTTTAAGAGATCGCGCTATTATTCAGTATATGAGCGCTGATATTTTACTTCCTGATAATTCCCTTCTTAATGTAGATATGAGTTTTGATTGTGGTAGTGACTTTTCAGAAACTGCCATGATTATCACCAGTGATGCAGGTGCACACTTGTTAGCTACAGCATTTTCAACCCTTTACGGCGCTAATGTTGGAGAGCAAATTTTAAAAAGTTGGAATAATAAAGTTCATGAAAGTGACCCAAGGAAACCAACTTTTTTAGTCGTAACACCTCCTGATAACGCCCAAAAAAATTGGTATGAAAGTGGTATAGCCAAAAGTACCAATAAAGCGGTAAATTATTCAACAAATTCATTAACATCTGTAAACAAAAGTGATGCTGATGATAGCTCGAATATACCAATTGTAAGAGCATATTGTGGTTCAAGAGATCACATAGCTACTACTGCGCAATAGAGTTCACCAGGATAAGTGCGGCCAGTAAAACTGGCATAATAATAAGATGGACACCATTATGACTAAATTAATTACTGTTCTTTTTGCAGCTTTTGCTTGCTTCAATTCGTTAGCATTTAATATGCAGCACTTAAATGCTGCTGCACAAGATGACAACAAGAATATCTATTTTTCTTCTCATGATGGTGTTTATCGTTTTGATGGTAATCACTATTTAAATTTATCTACTATTTCTAACCTACCTAGAAGATGGACAAGTGACGTAATTTACCAAAAGCCAGGTTTGCTTTACATTGCATATAATGACAAAGAAGTTTGGCGCTTTAATCTCAACAACCTAAAAGCAACAAAATTAACCGACATAGTGGCTAATAAACTTGCTGCTAATGAAACTCAATTATTCATGCTAGGTAGAGAACAGTTAACTTTACTTGATCTAGATAGCATGCAAATAAGTCAACCAATAAGTAAAAAGCACAAGATGTTCGATGTTGCTGCATCATCTAGTCATGGATATGTAATGGCTAATGATGGTGTTTATATCGTTAATGGAAACACTTCAAGGTTAATCGATAACTCAACAATTACTAAGGGTGAATTAGTTGCGACTCCATATGGCGCAATTTATTTCTTAAACGATCATTTAGTTTCTTATTCGTATTTAAACGATGTGAAGATAAAGAACACCGAAATTAAAAATGCTCGGCATTTACGATACGCGCCACCGTATTTTCTCTACTATGTAGATAGAGGCTCAATTAATCAGGTTGAGATCACTCAACTCTCATTATTAAGAAAAGGTATAAATCCACGCCCTCATGCATACAAATATCTATTTGTCGACGATGAACAGAACCTATGGACACTTGATGTAAATAGTTTTGAAGTTGTTTCTTCAAAAGTAAAACTTGATAGGTTAGAAGCTGCATCAATTTATAATATCCTTGCACATGTAAATAATGATATTTGGGTAGGAACAGATGAAGGATTATTTGTATACGCTGATGGTAAATACAACGAACTTGAAGCAATAAACAAGCAGATAGCAACAACAGGTTTTTCTGTTACTGCAGTCATTGAAAAGAATAACACCGCTTACATTGCAACTGATCTCGGTGCATATGCTGTTGATTTAAGCACATCTAAAGTAACCAAATTCTTTGACGGCTATGTCATAAACTTGACCCTTATTGAGCAATCTTTATATTTATCTACAAATGATGTTGGCGTTAAGATTTTTGATTTATCGCTAAATGAGCTTAGCTCTGGCTATATTAATAAGTTTTTACCTCATGAAATTGTATGGTCAGTAAGACGACTTGATGACAAGCTTTACATCGCAAACCAGAAAGGCCTTGTAACACTGAATGATAAAGGTGAAGTTACAACAGAATTAGAAATGTATGCACCAGTCGCAGATGTACAATTACTAGGAAATACACTTTACGCAGCAACTTATGGTAACGGCCTCTTTAAAAAGGTTGATGGTCAATGGACAGCTATTGTAAGCCCTCAATACATTAATGAACTGCATTCATTAAGTCAGGAACTATACCTATCAACTAATCAAGGGATTCACAGATTTAAAGTTGATGACGAGTTTACTTCTCTTATCGAAGGGACAGAAGATCATTCATTTACCCCAAATGGGATTTTGTCTATTAGTGATAAGATAATTGCAGCAAGCAATCAAGGCGTTATTAAAGTCGAAAGGAAAAAGCAGAGCAAGATTGCAGACAGCACTATAAGTTACGTAAAAACAAATGATAAAACATATTTAAACCCTGTAAGTTTACGACTTAATAACTCAAGCTGGCTTGATATAGCACTTACTAATTACAGTTACACTTTAAACGATCACATAAGCTATCAATATCGATTGAATGATAGTGAATGGCACGATATCCCTACCCCATTAATTCAGCTTAACAAGTTAAACCCTGATGATTATAAATTAGAGTATCGGAGTAAATTAGATGGCGCTGTTTGGAGCTCCCCTAAGTCATTTAGGTTCTTTGTTACGGGCCCTTGGTATAGCTCTAATACAGCAATGTTGATGTATGTTTTTGTGCTAGTTGTAATCGTAGTTATGTCTACATTGTTTATTTTATTTTGGCTTCAGAGCTTCCACCGTGTATTTAAATCTCATCAAAAGCAGCTACAGCGAGAAGGCTTAAGTGTTGCAGCCCTTAACTTAGCAAATGGTATTACTCTTTGTGGTGGTGATGAAACAATGGTTTGTGAAGGCTTAGTTAAGCTTAGAAAAGCACATGATATTTTAAACCCAATTGCAAATAGTCACGCAAGTTTAGGCCATAACGATCTATCGGGTGCAATTGATATGCTGCACGTTAAATGTATTCAACGCCCAGATATAGACGCTGAATTTAATATTACTCTTGGCAAAGATGTTTTAACCAAGCAGCTGCAGTGCGACATATACACTGTACTATATCATGCTGTTGAGAATGTATTTCAACATGCTCGTGCATCAAAGATTACCGTACATCTAAATAAAGTAAGTAATAGGCTTAGATTAGAAGTTAGAGATAACGGTATTGGCCTTTCAATGTTTGCCTGGTCAGTTAATTTTGGTCTTGGTAAGTATGTTATGGATAAAATAGCAAAAGACTACAAAACACAGATTAAAAGGTATTCTAGTAGAAATGGCACAAGGGTTGTGATTGAGTTCCCTGTAATACTTCAGCCAAAAAATGTTGAGTCTAAAAATGAAAAAGCCCCTATTTAGGGGCTTTCTCTTTTAACTTCTCTCTTATGGCTTCATCAACACGTTTTTCCCAATCACCACACCAACCTTGAGTAATTGCTTGTTCGCATAATGTGATCACATCATCCCAACGTTTTTCCTTTTTATAAACAATCGCAAGTTGCTTGTACCCTGAATGGCTTGGGGCTCTGAAAGGAAAATCAAATACAGACAAACCTTCCCTCTGTGCAGTTCTGGAGATAGCCCTTATATGTTCTTGCTCCATTTGCTTTAAAACATTGCTTGCTAAGTCGATCTGCTTTACAGCATATTCCTTAGCTAAGTCATAATAATTACCTTTATTTCTGTTCAAATAGAACAACTCAAGCATTCGACCGTATAAGAAATGCTTATCCACTACTGAAGTTGAAACATTTATATTACGTTCAGCCTCTTTGTAAATTTTCTCAGCTAATGGCCTATCACCTTCCTTGGAAGAAAACCAACTACCCAATTCTTTGAGGAACTTTACTGTGCTATTACTTGAGTTTGTATAACGACCATCGTCAATTTTACTACCACACATTGGGGTATATTGATCTCGGATACGTGAGCGTTCAGAAGCAGTTAATTCATTTAACCACCACTTTTGGAGGCGGTGATACTTAATCATTCCTTGTGGATTCCGTTCGTTTAACTTTGGTTTATTTGACTCAGGAAAAATGCTTTCCATAATATGATCCCATTAATTTGCTCAACCAATTGATTACATTATCGACAGCATTTTTATATGTAAAGGTTTTTCCCGCAGCACTTGTTACCACCTATCGGTATCTTAGACGCTCAATAATTCTATTTGTTTTAAACCCTATTAATTGAGCGGAGAAAGATGATGACTAACTTAACCTGGACAAAAACAAAGCCAACATTACCAGGGCACTATTGGTTTAGAATTATTGGTGCTGAACACCCATATGTTCGTCAAATTGAAATATTGGATGATCAGCTTTATGTGATTAAACCGGAATACATTGAAATAAAAGAGCTGCTTGTTTCAGAACTTAGCGATGACTTTGAATTTGCTGGGCCAATTGATTTACCAGAAGAACCGGTAGTAACAGCTAAAAAAACAAAGCCCTTTGAGTTTGGGTATACAAGCCCAGGTTTGGATGACAGAGAACAAAATTTGGTAGCCCTTAAATTAATTAAAAACAACCGCGCATTGTTTGAAGAGTTGAGTACGCTTGATGCCAGAGAAGTATTAGAAAAGGCCAGCTTTTGGCTGACCTGTTTGGCTGGGGTTAATGCTAGTTCGTTTGACGAGATTGATTTAGCTTCTCGAGAATTTGCGAAGAACTACGATTTATAAGCTTAATGGCTTCATCTTCGAAGTTAGTATTTGTGCCAGAAGCTTTACCTTTCACCATAAATTCAATGTGAAGCGTTTTAGCCAATGTTAAAACTTGAGCAACATAAAGCTGCTCTAATAATTTATTATCCATAATTTACCTTTTTATGTTGGGTTAAGCCCTCTTAGTTTTTTACTAAGGGGGCTTATTTTTTAGCACAGTTTTAAAAAAAGGGGAAAACGCCTGTAAGCGATTTTAAGGCGTGTGTTTTTGTTATTGGCTGTAATGGCTCGTGTTTAAATCGTTTAAACGCTCTCAGTTAAATTTAAACACGGTTTAAACTTGGTTTAATGATTATTTAAAGGTGTAAATGTTTAGTTTTGGGTCTTAGATGTTTTTAAACCATCTGCTTTGTGTGTATTATTCAAAAAACAAATAATAATACATATAGGGAAATACAAGAATGGTTAAAGAGTATCTCATTTTACGCTACTCACTAGTGGAAGAAGCGCAAAAAGTTCTTAATGTAAAAGAAATCCCACCTATTAAAGGTCACGCAATTTTACCAGCGATCAAAAATGATAGAGAGCTTAAATCTGCTGGGGTTTTATATAGTGTACTTGGATTTAAGGGGTTAGAACCCTCTTTTGGATATGATTTCCCAAGTGAGCGGTTTTATTATGGAAAATTAGCAAAACTAAAGAAACAACAAACCGGTGAAAAAGTTCCAGGTGATATTGTAGAAGTACTGCATGATAACTGGATCCCCCTTTCAGTTGTAATCGATATTCAAACCCAGCACATATTTGTTAGGAAAGATTGGCGTTTCGGCGACCCTGAGCATATAGCAAGAGCTTTGCAGGCAGCTTTTACAGATCCAATTCTTGCAACTTACAATCATCGCATTTTTATTGAAGGTAAATCCGAATCAGCTAAGTTTTGGAATATTGTAGACTCAAAAAGTAAAATATATAGACTAGAATTTAAATTAATTTCTCCAAACATATTAGATACAAACCAGAAAGCAAGGGACGCTGTAGAATCATTAAAAGATATATTTGGACAAGATGAAATTGACATTACTTTGAAAAGTGATTCTGGCGATTTAAAAGTTCCTGAAGCGCCTGTTGCAAACTATCTAGAGTATATTGCCGAAGGCGAAGGGAGCTGGAGTGTCGTTACCGAAGGTGAAAGGGGTGGCAAAAAGGCGCATAGTAGTAACGAAAATATAGATACAGTAACCCTACCATCTATTGATAATGAGAGTGAAACTGATGACTCTCAAATGGAGTTAGGTGAAAAAGCTGATTCTGTGCATACCTTAAATTATAAAGAGTCAAATTTAGGTGCTGAAGTTTATGCGACAATTAAACATATGGGTAAAAATTAAAAAGCCATTATTTATTGGCCTATACATTTTAGCCTCTTTAATTCTATGTTTTGCGGTTTTACACATAACTAACGGGGCTTCAAAAAAGTTATTTGATAATGTATTGGATGTTTTTCCTTTTTTTGTAACAGCTGCAAGTGCACTTACATGGGCGTTGTTCAACTACATTGAAGGTGTTTTAAAAGATGTTAGTGAACTAAAAGGTGATCAAAAAAAAATAGATAAAGCTATAAATGCCTTGACTGATTTAAAAAATGAAGTGATTAGCAATGCTGCTTTTATCATTTTTTTATTGATTTTAGATGCAGTGCTTAATGGTATCTCTAGCTTTTATGGGGAGGATTCAACCCTTATACAGTGGCTCATTTTATCCGTGAGAGGGTGTATCATTTTCTTAGCAATTTATGCTGCATTTGATCAGTTTCAAGGTTTTAAGACAGCACAACAATTTAGATTAGTGATTAATCAAATTAAAAATAAAGCTAAATCATAATGCCTTGAAAGTAATAGATATAACCCGCAGTTAGCGGGTTTTTTTTACTTCTTTTTTATGTGCGCATTTATTTGAACAATATAATTCGCCGTTTACCTTGATAGGTTTGTATAGTGGGTCGTTACATGATTTACATAGTAAGAATGGGTGAGCATGAAGTTCATATTCAGAGCAATGATCATCTAGACATGATTGCTCTTTATTAGTAAGAGCTGTTTGATAACTTGAACAGTGGGCCATAAAAATTCCTTGCGACTTTTTTGATACCCGCTTAGCCTATATTAGTTACCCCATACCCTTAGCTGTAAAGTCTTTTCCAGCAGTCTCCCCTTTCTTTGATTCATAAACTAGGTGCCAGTTAATTCATTTTTGGCACTTACATCATGGCAAAGAAAGCAAGCACAAATACTCAGTTCGATTGGTTTGAAGTTTTTAAAGCTGGTACCCAAACAGACAGCAAAGGCAATACCCAAACTTTTAGTAACGCTGATTTAAATAGCGTTGTTACTAACTTCACACCTAAAACCGCACCGCTTGTTATCGGCCACCCTAAAATGGATTCACCTGCATGGGGTTGGGCCAGTGAACTAAAAGCCGAAGACGGCGTACTTTACGCTAAAGCAGATGAAGTAAGCAGCGAGTTTGCACAAGCTGTTGAAGATAAGCGCTACCCTAACCGCTCAGTTAAATTAGAAAAAGTCGGAAACGGCTACAAACTTGCCCACATTGGTTACTTAGGTGGCAAGCCTCCTGCTGTTGACGGTTTAGCCTGGCAATTTAACCAGGATGAAAATGCCGACACCCTTACCTTTGAATTTGCTGCAGGTGATATGGACAGTATATCGCTACGCACATCAAACACCCTCACACGCCTTATGGGCAATTTACGCAACTTTATTACTGACCGTTTTGGTAGTGAAGCGGCAGATAAAGTTGTGCCCGAATACGAATCAGAGTGGTTAAAAGAAGAAACCATTATTGCTGAGCATGAGCGAGCCAAAGGTAACGCCGAATTTAGTAAAGGTGGCGATGATGATGACGCCACGCCCCCGACCAATGAGGACAATGCGATGGATGAAGAAGAAAAGAAAGCACTTCAAGACCAGCTTGATGCAGCCAATGCCAAGAACAAGCAACTTGAATACAACCAGCGTGTAACAGCCGCTAAAACGTTTATCAGTGACGAAGTTAACAGTGGCGATGCACCGCGCTTAACTAACACTGATGGCGTTGCTGAGTTTATGGCAAGCCTAGACGATGGCGACACAACGTTTGAGTTCGCTGCAGCGGATGGTGAGAGTAAAACGCTTAAACCAGCAGAATGGTTTAAAGGCTTTTTAAAAGGCTTACCAGAGCAAACTGGCTTAACCAGCGAGTTTAATAAAGATGATACAGACGGTGAAGATAGTAACGACACTGCTGAAACGCTCGCTGCTAAAGCGCTTGAGTATCAAAAGTCACAATCTGACAAAGGCATTACGATTAGTATCTCGTCTGCGTTAGACCACATTAAGAAGGCATAAAATCATGGCACAACCAGGATTTATTAGAAACTTTACTTCAGAGGGTGAAATCCCCCCTAATCGCCTCTGCATTGTATCTGCAGCCGCTGACTTTCAAGTTGCGTTAGCAACTGGTGCTGATGCCATGTTTGCAGGTGTAACAGAGCAAGGAACCGATGACCACTTACGCATTGATGTTGTGATGACGCAAAGCGCACCGGTTGAATTTGGTGAAGAGCTTGTAGCTGGCACACCTGTGATTGCAGACGCAGAAGGCAAAGCCATTGCATTTGACGTAGCAAACTTTGTTGGTGAAGCCGAGCTTTATGTTGCTGGCTGGGTTATGGAAGACGGGGCTGCAGGCACGATTGGTGATGTGTTTCTGAACCCACATCTTGTAGCAAATATTCCAAGTGCTTAAGCGCTTGGGCAATTAAAACTAACTATTTAAGGATTTTGCCATGAGTAATGGTATGCCATTTACACCCGATACAGAGCAAACGGCTATTGCCATTGCTTATCGAAATCGAGCGCTAGTTGCTGATCAGTTAGCGCCTTATTCACCCGTTAATTTACGTACATACAAATGGACTGAATTTAAAAAAGGTGAAAAATTTACGCTGACCGATTCTAAAATTGGCCGTAAATCGAGTCCTAACCAAGTTGAATTTGGTGTTGAACAAAAAACAGGCTCAGTGACTGACTATGGTCTGTCTGACATTATTCCTAATGATGATGTTACCAATGCACCAGCTAACTATAACCCGCGCACTCATGCGGCTGAAAGCTTAACAGATCTTGTACTACTTCAGCGTGAAGTTCGTGTTGCCGAGCTGTATAACAAAGCCGCTAACTTTGGCTATAACCACTCTCTTGCTGCTGCAGAGTTTAAGTTTCTAGATGATCCAGAACTGGATATCTTGCCGTTCTTCCTTGAAATGCTTGATGAGCCGTTAATGCGTCCAAACGCGATGACCTTATCACAAAAGGTGGCTACCAAGTTACGTACACACCCTAAATTGCTCAAAGCATTTAATGGTACGAGTGGAGACCAGGGCTTAGTGCCATGGAGCTACATTAAAGAAACTCTCGAACTTGAGCATGTGACCGTTGGCCAAGCGCGTTTAGATACAGCTAAAAAAGGCCAAGAAGTAAACCTACAAAGTGCATGGAAAGACAGCTTATCGTTTACCTATCACGACCCGCTTGCGTCGTTCCAAAATAACCGTATGACATTTGCATTGACTGCACGTTACGGCGCACGAACGTCAGGCAATCGTGATGTATCAGCTGGTTTAAATGGCGGCGTTGAAATTATGGTTGGTGAAGCCGTTCAAGAGCAAATTATTGCTAAAGACTGCGGCATCTTACTGACCAATGTACTGAACCCGAATTAATTAACGCATTGTTCCCTGTAAAAGGCTCTTAGTCTCCTTAGTTTCCTAAGAGCCTTTTTTTACTAACTGAGGCATGTATGTTTACGACAACTCAAACAGTTATCGACAAAATTGGCATTAATGTGCTGTTGCAATTTGTGTCTGCAAAATTTGCAGAGCCAGGTGCATACCCTACCCGTGAAGATTTAGAAACGGCGTTACTAGGTGAACCTGAAACAGAGTTGCAACAGCAGATTGCTGCATGGTACAGCGAAGCACAAAAAGACGTTAACGCCACTATTACGGGCTTTGTCGCGCGTTTTAAGTTAACACAAGACGATATTAACTCGTCGGTTTTGCCAGGCATTGCGATTGATTTAATGCACTGCGAATTGGCAACCAATATCGCCGACGAACACCTTAAAGAACTGAGTAAAAAGGCCATGGCCCTATTAGACAAAGTTAGTAAAGGTGTGATCCAAATTAAGGAAGATGCGCCTGCAGGCTCAAGAACTGGGATGCGAACAAAAGCTGCAGGCTCTCAATTTGACTGGGACAGGTACTAACGATGGCTGGGGTATTTATCGATATATCGGGTAATGCACTGCCCCGCCTGAACCAAATTGCAACTACCAGTGAAAGAGCTACCGATGTATTGGACGATATCGGCGCATTTTTAGACATGGACGTCACCACCCGCTTTTTACGTGAAATGACACCTGAAGGGCGTAAGTGGGAACAGTCACAGGCAGCAAAAGACCGTGGCGGTTTAACACTAACCGATACACGCAGCTTAGCTGGCTCTGTTACACACAACGTAAGCTACAACACGTTAGTGCATGGCCTTGGTGAAAAGCATGCCGCTATACATCACTTTGGTGGTGAAACAGGACGCAATAAAAGCGTAAAGCTACCAGCGCGACCAATACTCGGTATTGCAGCAATACAAGAAGCTGAAATTAACGAACTCATAGAAGACTGGTTAATTTAAAGTGAGTTTAAAGAGGGTTTAAATGTCATTTAACTTTGATTTAAACAAGGTCGAAACTGTCCTTAAACAATCTGCAATTAGAGCAACGCTTGGGTTTTCAAGTGACTTTAACGAAGTGAGGAAACGTGCGGTGCATAGTTCGCACCTGTTTGTTTTGCCCCTTGCTGAAGATAACCAGAACACAAACCAAGTACCAGGGCTTGATGAATACCAGGTACATGAAACATTTGCAGTGATGATTGTTATTCCTTGCCTAACGGGCAACGCAACGAGTAATGCCGAAATTAAAGAGTTAAGAGGCCAAGTGAAAGAAGCCATAGCAGGTTGCCAGTTTCAAGGATGGGACCCGATTAAGCTAGATAAAGGCCGCACTGTTGAACTTAACAAAGAAACAAACAACTTAATTTATCAGTGCCAGTTCAGTGTAACTGGTATTCATACCGTAACTGTGAAGGTGATGCCATGAGCAAACAAACCGAATCGCAATCTACAAAACCAGTACCAGAAAAAGGCGTTGTTATTACTGAGCCTAAAGTGTCTCGTGCTATGGCCATTGCGAACAATGTAAATAAAGTACTTTCGAGTAATAAGGCCAATCGAGAAGAACTGGCAGGTTCATTTAACTTGAAAGATGGCGAGTTAATTAAAGTGGAGAGTCAATCATGAGCTGGCGCTTTAAAGATAAATTAATTTTAGCGGATGCCTTGGGCACCACTTTAACGGGTATGCATGCAATTTATGCAAGTGAAGTTGAATTAACCATCGAGAGCGAAAGTGAAAAAGACGAGCTCGAAACTAGCTACAGCGGTGCAAGTCTAGAAACGTTTTACGGTGAGCATATAAGCCTTAACTTTAAAACCCCCTTAGCCATGAGTGGCGTTGCAGGTAATGCACCTGCCTTTGCTCCCCTGCTGCTTGCTTGTGGCATGGTACAAGTAGCTGATGCTACCAGTGTGACATTTACAAAAGGTGCAGCCGTTGCAGCTAAGTGCTTAGTTCGCTTTGGTAAGAACACGCACTCAATCAGTGAAATGAAAGGCAACGTGAGCTTACAGCTTGAAAAAGGTAAGCCAATGCTTAACTGGCAATTTAAGGGCTTGTTTAGTGCCCCTATTGCAAGTGCCGCTGCACCGGTTGTTGATTGGGACCGTTGGGTTCGCCCTGAAGTATTGGGTGTTAGTAATAGCTCTGACTTCAAGTTAGATGATGTGAAACGGACCCTACATAAGCTTACCGTTGATTTGGGTAATAACGTGGTGTTTGACCGTGCCATTAACCACGAAGAAATTATGATCACCGGTCATGAGAGCAGTGCCAATTTCACACTGACAGCTGAAGAACTGGCGAACTTCAACCCATTTGAAACGGTTGGCCAAGTGCAGATGTTCGAATTTACGCATGGTACCGAAGCAGGCAAAAAAGTCAGCATTATTGGCCGCTACCAAATGCCACAGCCTAAGTATACAAGCCTTGATTCTGAATTAACCGGCTATGAGTTTGACGGCAAATTAGTTCCCAGTGGTGCAGGCTACGATGAATTAACCTTTGTGTTTGAGTAAGGGGATGCGTTTTCAAGCAATCAATATGACCAACACTGACACTGGGGAAATTGAATTCTTTACGGTCATTGCAAAGGTTAAAGGTAAAGCGCCTAGCTACTGTCGAGACAGTAAAGGCATTTTAAAGTTTAGCAGCCTAAAGGATGCGAAGGCTGAAGCTAAACGATTAACTGATGAATTAAAGTGAGCATGAAATGAAATTGAAACTACTGAATGAATTGAAAAATGCAACCGCTGAAGCGCCGTTAAATTTTACCTTTGGTGGGGTGCAGTTCAAATTTACAGCGAAAATTAAAATTGTTGATGAAAAAACGCTTGAAGAACTTACTGGCAAACAAGGCGCGAATGATAAGGAAATTGTTCGTGACTTACTTATTGGCTGGGATGAGTTTGTGGATGAAGGCAAGCAAGTGCCCTTTACAACCGACACTCTGGAAGAAATGCTTGATTACCTAGGCTTAACCGCACGGCTCAGTGTTGAGTGTATTAACGCGCAATACCGTGTACAGGAAAAAAACTAAACGATGTTGCTAGGTGGTTTGTGGGCGACCTAGCAACACAAAGCCAAACATTAGATGACGACGAAGCCCATTTTGGCGCACCCGTAAAGGCTGCGCCTAAAAACGACAAAGACGACACATTATTTGTATTGCCGGCTAATCACGTTGCAGTAATCGCTATAACCACCGCATCGAGTCAATGGCAGTTAGATAATAACGGGGTTGAATTTGCCCTTGATTATGCCAGGGCTGATATTGCATGGCGCTATGCAAACATAACACTGTCCCCACCCGACTTTGACAAAGTACAAACACTTGAGCGCACCATAATTGGATTGATAAGGCGACCTGATGAGCAACAACTTGAATTTGGCGTTACGCTTAAGTTATGACGGCAAAGCTGTTACTGCAGGTGCTCGCCAGAACGTAAACGAACTCAACCGAATTAACCAGGCTGTACAGCGCCAAAGTGCAGCCAACCAACAATTAGGTGTAAGCCAAGCAGCGGTGATGCGCCAACAAGGCGCGATGACACGCCAGCTCGGTTTAATGAATACGGCTTACGGCCAATTAGGAGCAACGCTCACTACCCTGGTGAGCATTGGTACTGCGACGATGTTTGTACGTGATACCGGTGCTGCACAACTTCTCGATACTCGATTGAAGGGCTTAACAAGCTCAGTACGTGAATATGAAAAGGTACAAGCCTATTTATTTGAAACGTCTGACCGACTGAATACCAGTTACACCACCCTCGCCGATTCATACAGTAAAATATTAACCCTGCAAGATGCAGGTGTTGTTACCCAAGAGCAAGGCATTGCAATACTTGAAGGTATGGCCAATGCAGCCGCTAAAACAGGTGCCAGTAATGTACAACTAGGCCAAAGCTTGTTTGGTATGACACAAGGCATGACTGCGGGTGTGTTACGTGCTGAAGAGCTAAACCAAGTCACTGAGCCAATGCCTGGCTTATTACAAAAACTAGATAAAGCAGCAGGTAAAGCCGCTGGCGGTTTTAGACAAATGGTGAACGATGGCCAAGTAACAAGCCAAATGTTCAAAAACTATTTGATCAAAGCGCTAGAAGATTATGCCGGTGCAGCTGAAGCGACCGAAGGAAAGATAAACGCAAGCTTTGCTGAAATGGGCAATGAATACCAGCGTTTAATACGTAAATATGAAGAGCCAGTTAACTTTGCTGTTACCAGTGTTGTTGACAGTATATCTGACACAATGGCGTATTTACGCGAGAACGAAGAGGTTGTAGACGACTTAGTATTTGCTACAGGTGCATTAGCAACAGTTCTAGCTGGGCGTTTAGTGTCAAGCTTGGCTGCAAGTGCGCAGGGGTACATTGCAAATATAGCCGCAAAGAACCAAGCAATACTTGCTGATGCTGCCCTGGCTAAACAAGCAAAGGTAAATGCGATTGCTGAGCGGGAACGTGCGTTATATGAAAATGCAGCGGCAAAACGCCAACTAGCAGCTGCATCAACTGCTGGTACGCGTGCAATGGCCATTACACGTTTAGCCGCAACGAACAATAGAGCAGCTGCCTCTGAAGCTAATCTAGCTGCAGCAACAAATGCATATACTGTCGCGGCGACTAGAGCAACTGTTGCATCACGAGGGTTAAGTGTTGCCATGGGATTTTTAGGTGGCCCTGTTGGTGTGATCATGACCGCTGGCCTCGCCCTTGCCTACTTTGCTAGTCAAAGTGACACATCAAGCGTGGCCGCTAAAAAGCTTGAAACAAACCTTTATGATCTATCTACTGCATTTGATTCACTTGCCAATAAAAAAGCCACTACACAACTACGTAATAATCAAAATGAAATCAGTAAATACAGTAAAAATATTGAAGATGCCTATAGCAAAATTGCTGATTTAAAAGCGCAACAAGACCAAGCACCAACTGGGCGTGCAGCTTCAGCGTACAGTCGTCAAATTAGACGATTAGAATCGTACATTGATAAGCAAACAGAGTTACGCGCTAAGTTAATGGACACGGCCACAGAGATTGCTAACTTTGAAAAGAACTTAAGCGAGATTAAGTGGACCGCACCTAAGTCTGACCAACCTGAATCTGCATCGGAATTACCTGAGAATATTAAACGGTTACAAGAGCGCTTAGCGGGTGAGGAAGCAAGGCTGAAGATCAGTTACGATAAACAACGCCAAATGGTGATCACTGCCCGTGAAAACGATGTAGCTAATAAAGCAAAATACGATGCAATACTTAAACAGTTAGACACAAAGTATTCTGACGATGTAAACGCGTTAGTCGAAAAGCGTGAAGCTGAAAAAATTCGTATTCAAAACCAAGCGGAAGAAAAGCGTAAAAATGACTTACGCAGAGATCTAGATAATCGTATAGCGATTATTAAAGGGTTTGCAGATAGAGAGCAACTAGCGGCCTATAATAATGAGCTACGTGTTGAGCAAGCAAGGCAACAAGCACGAGTTGATGCAAAACGCCGCGCTACTTTAGGTTTGGCTGCTAACGATGACAGTGGCGAGCTGCAATACAACGCGGATAATCAAATTCGTGATCTTGAGCGTCAAACTGAATTAAATGCAGCTGCCGGCTATTATTCTCAGCGTGAAGCTGATGAGGCTGCACATCAAGAGCGTTTATTTCAAATTAAGAACCGCTATGCCGGTGCCTTGCAAAGTAACATTGTTGCCTTTGCTAACTTTGAGAAACAAACTGAAGCAGACAAAGCACAGGCAATTGTAGGGTTAGGCGCTGCTACTTTCAAAAGTATGGCAGGCCAAAGTAAAAAGGCATTTAAAGCATACAAAGCATTTGCTATTGCCCAAGCAGTAATCAATACATACCAAAGTGCCACTGGAGCCTTTACCTCGCTTGCACCAATCCCTTTCGTTGGTCCTGTACTTGGTGGTATTGCAGCAGCTGCAGCGATTATGCAAGGTATGCAACAAGTCAGACAAATTAAAGCACAGCAACCAGCAGGTATTGCGCACGGTGGTTTAGATTACGTACCTAATGAATCTACCTATGTATTACAACGTGGTGAACGTGTATTAAGCCCTAAACAAAACATTGAAATTAGCCAAATGGCGCGCCGCTATAACGCAGGAACCGCTGCAGCTAATGATTCAGTTAGTCGTGGTATTACGTTAAATATAACAAACCAAATTAACGTACAAGGCTCAGCAAGTGAGCAAAATGCTCAGCTTATTGGCCAAGATATTGCGCGTGAAGTGGTAAGTGTTGTAGTAGAAAACATTCAAAGCAATGGTGCAATTATCCGCTCCATTCGTGGCGCTGCTTAGTTGTTAAGTAATTGAGATTCGTGTAAAAAGGAGTTTTATACAAGGGAATGTTGCTATGACTAAAAAGACTAATGATGTAAATAAAAATCTAACCAAGTACCTGCCATGGCTGTTGTTGTTGCCGATAACTTTATTAATAGTCTTTTGCTTTATGTTTTTTTCAGATTTTCCTGTCTATCTGGGAACCGAACAATCTTGGCTAAATACAGCAAGCATTGTAAATGGGTTTGTAACTCCAATTCTTACATTTGCGACGATTATACTACTGTGGTTGACTTGGAATACGAGCAAGAAAGAACTTCAAGAAACCAGAGAGCAGCTTAGTTTTCAATCTTCAAGAGATACTTTATTAATTATCCTTGATGATTTGCTTGTAACTTTAAATTCTGATGCGTCCCCTACGAGTTCACAGATTGAAAGTTGTGCTGAATGGAAAATAAAAATAGGCTTTAGCGCAAACGAAACAGCCAATTTAAAAAGGCTAGCGAATATTGATTTTCAGGATTGTTATTTAGGTGAGATGGCTAATGTAATAAAAAATAGCTTTGAAGATAAGGGAGAACGACCATTACAAAACATGGTCAAACACTATATAACTTTTCGAAATTTTGAAAGTTTAAGTCAAACCGATATTGATAATGGCATTTATGGTTACCTTATCTATACACAATACTTATTTTCAGTAGAAACAAACAAATCTTACTTTGAGAGTGCTATAGAAGGAATCGTTTCTATAATGGGTGAAATAAGTACGACAAAAAAGTTTCAACTATTGTCCCAAGTTATTTTTTGCAAACTTACACTTGAAGTTGTAGCTTACTTCTTATTACATTTACTCATTAGGTGTGAGAGTGAATCACCCTGTAATCCTGAAAAAGCCATTTTAGAGGGGGAAATTAAAGTTTTAAATGATATATTTCGTTCTACTGGGAGAATAGATTCAGTATATAATGA
>NZ_JAKEVN010000094.1:0-16812 GCF_022398505.1 Pseudoalteromonas sp. Isolate3
ATTTATTAACAATATAGTTCAATGCACCGGTAATCGAGGCTACTTGTGCATCAATACAGACTTCATCATTTGCCTGTGGGCTATCAGGGTAAACTTCTGTTGTTGTCACAAATTCAGCATCAGTGAGACCCATACATAAGCCGAGTTTTTTCGCTTGGTAATGAATAACACCCAATTGGGTTTGCGGTACACCAATCAACTGGTTATTCTCATCGCTAGGTGCGATATGAGTTACTTTTTCAACAGACTTAATAATCGCTGCCTGAAACGCGTCATGTGGACGTTCACTATCAGCAACGAGATAAAAGCCATCTGGGATGTTCCAGTTATCGTGAGTGGTTGCATCACGTGCTGCAAGAGCAGGACGAAACTCACTATTATCAGTATCAGTTGTTTCATGTAGGTCGATATGCACGTAAGGTGCAATGGTATTGTCAGCTAAATACTGCATGATTGCTGCAGACTCTTCAGCTGGGCTGTCAGCGTAGAATGAGCGGTTTGGATCTGTCGCATTAGGGTTCCAGCGATTAATTGTTTCATAACCCCACGGGCTGATACACGGTGCTACTAAAATATTAAAATCGGCAAAGTAGTCTTTAGCTTTGTTCTTAGCAAACGCTAATGCGCCATGCACACCACTTGTTTCATAGCCATGAACGCCACCGGTAACCAATACTGTCGGTTTATCAGCTTGCCATTGCTTGCTCTTTAAAATGTAAAGAGGGTACTTGTCGCTGTCGTAACTTAATGCACCATACTGTTCAATATTGAAATCGATTGATAAAGACTCTAATTGCGATACAACATCATCTATATAGCTACGTTTTACTGTCTGTGATTTAAACCATGCTTTTTTATCTGCTTCGTTCCACGGTTTACCTGGGGTTCCTATAGGGTAACTCATAAAATACCTTATTCGACTTGCTGCAAAACGCCAAGCTTATCTAAGCCGTTAAGTCACTGCAACTAGATAAGTTCAGTGGTAAAGGTACCTTGCTCATACAGCTTTGCGTGATGGTGCTTATGGGCCTCAAATAAGTATCTACGAAGTTCCTCTTCACCTTTGCAAACCTTTACGATCTTACCTGCAATCCCTTTACTAGTGGTTCGAATTGGCTTCACACTAAGAATAATGTGATCTCTGCTAGGTAAATCAAATGCGAGTAATATGTCTTTGTTTAGCTCTGGAGCTTGACGCTTAGGCTTGAGTAACACGCCAGTACTTGATAAAGACAATATTTGAAATTGCTCGGTATGTATTTCGAGATCAGGAGTTCGCCAGCTGCGTTCGATACCTTTGGTATCTATCACTTCTGGTGCACTGAGTAAGGGTATCAGCTGGCCATTTTCGTCATTGATAAACTCAAGTGGAAACCAAAGCTGATACATACCCACCTCGGCAAGTAAAGTTAGTTTGGAATTTGCTAGTAAGCCGTTTAATTTATTTGGCAAGTTGAGCCTAACAGACATTTTTGTATCGGTTGGATCGCCATCAAGGTTTTCAGCCTCGAATAAACGGTTGAAAAAAGTAAGTTCTTGTTCGGATAAATGTGCCATATAAAGCTCCTTCTTTAGCACGCTTACTTATATGTATCATAAATTGTTCAAATTATGCACGTATAATGAGCATTAATTATGCCAGAAGCTTTGTGATTTATTTTGCTGCGTATTTCACTTACACTTATAAAAAAGTTAACAAGGATTTTATTTTGTCGAGCCTGACTGGTGTAAATAAAAGTTTAGTAATATTTGCTGCTTTAGTCGTTGTTTTAGCGGGTATTAAAGCTGCAAGTGTGATTGTTATTCCATTTGTGTTGGCGGCCTTTATCGCTATTATTTGTAATCCCTTAATCCGTTTCTTTGCCAAATACGGTATCCCTAAAGGTATTGCTGTGGTTTTTGTGATGCTGATGATTGTCGGTATAGGGATAAGCCTTGCCGGTCTGGTTGGGCAATCTATGACCGATTTTTCAGAAAATTTACCTGAGTACAAGGCACAACTCAAAGAAGAGTTTGTCTGGGTGGTTAACGTTGCTGCAAGCTATAACATTTTGATTGATAAAGAGCAGATTATTTCTTTATTTGATCCAGGTAAAATGATTGATGTTGCAACTAATATGCTCACCGGGTTAGGTGGGGTGATGGCGAACCTGTTTTTAATCATATTAACTGTCGTGTTTATGCTATTTGAAGGGCCAATGCTCAGCAAAAAAGTGCATTTAGCACTCGATGACCCTGAAATGAAAATGCAGCAAGTTGACCGTTTCTTAGATTCAATTAATTCTTATCTAGCCATAAAAACAATGGTTAGTCTAGGCACAGGTGTTCTTGCAGGATTCATGCTGTGGGCACTTAATGTTGATTATTTTGTGCTCTGGGCTGTGGTGGCGTTTATACTTAACTATATTCCTAATATTGGTTCAATTATTGCTGCAGTACCAGCTGTGTTACTTGCTTTAATCACGCAAGGCCCATTGGTAGCAGGGTTTATCGCTGGTGGATATTTAGTTATTAACACAGTGATGGGTAATATTGTAGAACCGCGCTTTATGGGGAAAGGGCTGGGCTTATCGACGCTAGTGGTGTTTTTATCGTTGATTTTCTGGGGCTGGTTGATGGGAACAGTTGGTATGCTATTGTCAGTTCCATTAACTATGATAGTTAAAATTGCTTTAGAAACCAGCCAAGAAGGGCGATGGCTTGCTACTTTGCTAGGTAACGGTGAAGAGCTAAAACTTGAGGATTAAAAAGGCGCTTAAGCGCCTTTTTATTTTTCAAAATGATTAACGATTATAGCGACTTGGTATCACTTTAGAGGTTGTTGTAAAACCTTTACATGGTTTTTGAGAATTTCAATCTCACATTGTTTGTAGGCAATAGCGGCACTAGTGCCATTTGGCATTTTTTGTAAGTAGCGCCAACGACAACTGTCTTCTAAATAACGCTCTTGGTTTTTTATACTGCGATTAAAAATTGGTAGCAATTGGCTATTACCGGTATCTTCTTTTATTTTTTCAAGATCCATAGTGAGCTTATTAACCCACATTTTTTGGTCACGTTGCAGGTCTGCAATAACTTGATCAAGGCATTGAATATACCGCTTGGTGTCATCAGTATGGTTGCTCGCGAGCTCACAAGCTTGCTCTGCTTGAGCCTGTGATGCAGTCGTAATTAAACCTAAAAAGATGCTCTTAACGAATATGGATGTTTTATTTTTTATCATGGTAATTAAACTCTAATATAAACTCAGCGCCGGATAGCTTCTCTGCATCTTTAATGGTTAATGTGCCATTATACGAGTTTACTAAATCAGATACGATAGCCATGCCAACACCATGGCCACTTTCGTAAGTATCGAGTCTGGTACCGCGAGTCAGTAATGATTCGCGTTTGTGCTCAGGAACACCTGGGCCATCATCACTTATGCTGAGTGTTAACTTTTTGTTCTGTTTAACCTTTATATCGACCTGTGAACGGCAAGCTTTACAGGCATTATCGATTAAATTACCGAGTAGTTCCATTAAATCGGTTTTATCACCTAAGAAATAGTCTTTTTCACTAACCTCAGAGGTAAAAATAATATCTTTATCGCGATAAACCTTGCTCATCGCGCTTAAAATTGAATCAATAACAGGTTTAATATGGGTTTGCTTTTTCCAAGTATCAGAAGCACCCGTTGCAGCTCGTTTTAATTGATGTTCGATCATCACATTAATACGATCTAACTGCTCTTGTGCATCGGCATCATTGGCTAAAGGGCTTGATTTAAGGACTGCCAAGGGGGTTTTTAATGCATGAGCAAGATCGCTTAACGAAGCTCTATAGCGCTCTTTTTGGCGCTGTTGCGATTCAAGTAATAAGTTTAAGTCGGCTTTTATGGTTTGCAGCTCTACTGGGTAGAGACCTTTTATTTGCTGATTATCGCCCGATTCAATGGCTTTAATTTCTTTATCAAGACGTTGTAATGGCCTTGCACTCCAAACAAAACCAATCGCCATAAGCGCTGCAATGGCCACACCCATTACATACATCCAATTTACTAACGTTTGTTTAAAGCCATCCATCAGCCTGAGAAGTGCATCATTACGTTTTAATAAGATAAAACGCGCATGCTCCGATTGGTCAATGTTTTCTAAAATAACGGTAAGGGTTAATTGCCAGTACACGGTCTTGTTGTATTCAACACGGCGAAAATCCGCAGAGCCTGCTGGGGCTTCAAAGTTATCTGGAATAAAATTGATGTTGGTGGCTGATTCAGAATACCAAACAGGAAGATCACCACGATAAATCATTGCATAGGTATCTGAATTTAAACGATTTAGTTCTGGAGTTAAGATGGTGCTCGGCATTACAATGCCGCGTTCAGTGAAGTCAACTTCAGAAATAAGAGAATATAAATGAGCTTCGAGGGTTTTTTCGGTCGCTTCGACCAAAGAAGCGTAGTAAGCCTTACCAATTGAGAAAAACAGAATTGGCAAGGCTACTAATAAAACAAAGACAAGGATAAATCCTTGCCTTACTTTAAGCGGTATTTGCGATGCTACCACTGACTTTTAAGCCTATAACCACGGCCACGTAATGTTTCAACTGGGTTAAGGGTACCGTCAGGGTCAAGCTTCTTACGTAAACGCAATACGAAAACTTCTATTACGTTTGAATCAAGGTCGAAGTCTTGATCATAAATGTGCTCTGTCAATTCAGATTTAGAAATTACCTTTTGTGGGTTAACCATTAGATATTCTAAAACTTTGTATTCGTATGCAGTTAAGCTAAGTTCTTTATCATTAACCCAAACTTGTTGTGAGCGAGTGTGTATTTTGATAGGACCTGCTGTCATTTCTGGGTTTGCTTTACCTGCGCTGCGGCGGATAAGTGCATTACAGCGTGCAATCAGCTCTTCAACATGGAAAGGTTTAGTTAGGTAGTCATCAGCACCTGCATCTAAGCCTTCTACTTTATCCTGCCAACGGTCACGTGCAGTTAAAATCAAAATAGGGATAGTAATACCCTGAGCACGGGCTTTGGTAATTAATTCGATACCATCTACTTTTGGTAAGCCTAGATCTACTACCGCCATATCAAGCGGGTACTCGGTAATATGGAATAAACCAGCTTCACCATCGTGACAAAGGTCAACGCTATAACGCTCTTTTTCAAGTGCATTACGAAGGTTATCTGCTAAGTGTAAATCATCTTCAATAACTAAAATTCGCATTCTTAATCCTTTTTCACTTCGCCAGTCTTTTTGTTCACATGGACATCAACCACATGGCCGTTCGTTTTTAAAATTCTTACGGTAAATACTTTATCTTGCTCTGTGATTTTTAGGGTTCGGCCGTCCTCAGATTTTTTGGCAATTGTCACAGCCTGTTTTTTAGTCACTTCAGAGACTTGTTTCTTACTGGCATCAGCATGAAAGCTTGATAATGCAAATAAAAGACTAAAACTGAAGGCTAATAATATGCGCATGACGGGGAACTCCTAAACCAGACCCATTTAGTTTAATTAACCAATTAACTAAAATTCAAGTAATTACGTTCAATTCTGTAATTTCAATAGGCAAATCTTAGTTAATAAGCCGTGAACAAACACTGAATTAATGATTCAGTTAAGTTCAGACGTTAACCAAATACTTTTTTAAATGGTTTTACAACTGAGTTGTCGTAAACACCTGCAGCAATATAAGGATCATTTGCTGCCCATTCACGAGCTGCTTCTAATGACTCAAACTCAGCAACGACTAACGAACCTGTAAAACCAGCTTCAGCGGGATCTTCACTATCAATGGCAGGAAGCGGACCTGCTGTGAATAAACGGTTTTGTTCATCTAATTCTTGTAGACGTGCTAGGTGAGCAGGACGCGCAGATTTGCGTGCTTCTAAACTATTTTCAACATCAGTTGAATAAATCATATACAGCATGTTGTGTTCTCAATGTTATTTTTAAAAAATAGTAGCATATTCTTAGCAATAGACGAGAGAATATTCGCGTAATAATCTTTACACAAACCCATATAACTTTAACTTATAAAGCTTGAAATACGCGGTGTAACACTGGTAGAGTCGCTGGGTTGAGAAAATAATAATAAGGTTTTTAAATGAGCGAAAAACGCGAGCATTTTAGCTCCCGCCTCGGTTTTATTTTAGCGGCAGCCGGTTCTGCTGTAGGTATCGGAAACTTAGTGGGTTTTCCTGTTTCAGCTACAAAAAACGGCGGTGGTGCTTTCCTATTAGTTTATGCATTGTTTGTCATTTTCATCTGTTTACCAGTGATGATGGCTGAAATGGCAATGGGTCGTAAAGCGCAAAAAGATCCTCTTGGTTCTTACAAATTATTAGCGGGCAACGATCCTAAATGGAACTTTGCAGGCTTTTTAGCAGTATTAACGCCATTTATGATTGCTGTTTTTTATATGGTTATCACTGTATGGATTTTTGGTTATTTATCGCAAACTGCATTTGGTAATTTAGATGCTTTGGCTCAGCCAGATAACTTTGGCACTTTTATTAACAGCTACACCGTGTTTGGCTATATGGCAGTGGTTGCTATCATCGTTAACTTGATTTTGGTTGGCGGCGTAAAAGAAGGTATTGAAAAAGCAGCTAAGTTTATGATGCCAGCTTTATTCGTTCTACTAACAGCGTTGGTTATTTATGTATTAACACTTGATAACGCGATGGCTGGTGTGAAGTACTATATAGTGCCTGACTTTTCAAAAATGGATGCAAGTGTATTAAATGGTGCATTAGCACAAGCGTTTTTCTCATTGTCGTTAGGTATGGGTATTTTAATGACCTATGCATCTTATATTTCAAAGAAAGACGACATTGTTGGTAGTGCTAAAATGGTTGCTGTAACCGATTCTCTTGTTGCATTTATTGCGGGTCTTATGGTTCTTCCTGCTATATTTAGCTTTAACCCAAACACTGACCCAAGCACTTTATCTGACTCATCGGTATCGATGATTTTTGTTTATTTACCAAAAATTCTATTAGCGTTACAAGCTGATATTGGTTATGTAGGTGCATCAATTGTTGCGTTTGTATTCTTTTTACTCGTCTTTTTTGCTGCAATTACGTCGCTTGTATCAATTGTAGAAGTTCCAACAGCAACATTAAGTGACCGCAAAGGTATTAGCCGTAAAAAAGCGTTGCTTATCTTAACTTTATCTACAGGTGTATTAACTGTGCTTTGTACGATGTCGTTTGGTATGGTTGAATCACTCACTAAGTTTGTTAGTTATGGCGGCGCAGATAAGAGTTTATTTGATATTGTTTATGATGTGTTTTACGACACAATTTTACCGCTTAACGGTTTAATGGTGTGTTTATTCGTTATGTACCGTTGGAAAAAAGCAAACTTATCAGCAGAGCTAAGCCAAGGCTGTGACGGCTATGTTGGTAGCTTCACAGAGAAGTATGTGAACTTCTCACTATCAACGTTTATCCCTGCCATTTTATTACTAATCTTTGTAAATACGGTGGCGACTAAATTCTTTGCATTTAGTATTTTCGGATTTTAAAAACCAGTTCAATACTTAGCCGCGCACTTTGCGCGGCTTTTTTATGCCTGCTATTTGTTGTGCTTTAATAATCAAAATGCTCCTGCATCAAGCACATCACCCAAGCCAAGGGTAAACATCCAAAGTCCCCACAAACTGTGTTCAATTACACACACGAAGGTAGAGCGGCTTTGCGAATAAGTATATGAGAACAACAGTCCACCTAAAAATGCTAGAAGTACGGCCAATACATTCGCATAGACAATATGCGCCAACGCAAACACCGATGCGCTGACAATAATACGCACCGTTTTACTTGGCATAATGCGTTTATAACGATGGAAAAAATAGGTTCTAAAAATAAGTTCTTGCGGCATCACCGATAAGATAGGGTAGAGCAGTAGCAACATTAGCCAATCGTTGAATGAGTTTCGTGGTAGTGAAAACCAGTTTTCTTGATTCATGATGCCGTAAAACATCCCGGAGAATAGCGCTCCTAAAAAGAAAAAACTAAATAAACGACTTTTTACCGCACTAAATTGCCCGAGGCTTGTTAAGCGAAAACGCTTAAAGTGGGGATCAGACAGAAGCAGCATGCCACATACAATCATTAAGATAATAAGTGCGGGAATGAGCCAGTTAGCGAGGTAGGCACGCAAAAAGAAGCCTAAGAGCGGCAAAGAAACAAATATGAGGGTAAATTCAAACCAGCGGTATTGGTTAGCGTTCAATGTCGTCTCAGCGTTTTTTTTGTTTACGCTAACAAGCTAAGACGACAGTTTTATGACACTAAGATTGCTTTGAATCTTTCTCTTCGTCATCTTCTGGTAAGTATTTGAATAGGGTGATGATTGTTGCTAACACGCAGACAAAGGTAATACCCATTAAGCCAAACACTTTAAAGTTAACCCAAAAGTCGAGTGAGAAGTTATACGCAATATAGATATTAAGCGCAGAAATACCCGCAGTAATTGCAACCCAAAACAGGTTAAGCTTGTTCCATAATGCTTCTGGTACCTTTATTTCTTGTTTACTCTCAGAGGCATTTTCTAAAATCGAGCTAAGTGCTTTTTTCACTAGGTTTTTGCCAAGTACATAGCGGCTTACTAACAAAGTGACACTGAAAATTGCATATACAATGGTGGCTTTCCATTTGACAAACTGTTCATCGTGAAAAACTAAAGTAAGTGTACCTAACACCACCGCGATGGCAAAAAACAGCCAATGTCTGGTCGGCACTTTGCCATCCTTAAAATAACAATAAGCAACCTGAATTAAGGTGGTTAGCATCAGCAATGCTGTTGCCCAATAAATATCAACTAACTTGAAAACCGCAAAGAACAAAATCAGCGGGATGTATTCAATAATCGCATGCATAGATTTATAAATGCTCTAATTTAAAAAGATACTGGGTTGTATCAAGTTATTGCGCAAGATACAAGGTTGACTTAGTAGAGCTGAAAGCTTAGCCTCCCGAGCCAATCTGGCCTAAACCTGCGTTTAGGTTGTTTTACCTTATCTTTTTCCGCTTAACCTCAGATGATTAAGTGGCGTATTTTGGAGCATTTTATGAATAAAGCCGCGTTAGTATCACAAATGGCTGCCCACAGTGAATTAACAAAAAAAGACACACAAGCTGCCTTAACTAGTATGTTAAATGCTATCGAAAAATCACTGTCTGAAGGCGATCAAGTGCAAATTAATGGCTTTGGTACGTTTGCATTGAGTTATTACCCAGCACGTAAAGGTCGTAATCCACAAACAGGTGAAGAAATTGAAATTGAAGGCGCTAACAAGCCTGTTTTTAAACCTGCTAAAGCATTAAAAGACGCCCTATAAGCAGGATTTGCAAATTCGTTGTAGCATTTACACACTGAATCAGAATATTTTTAAATTAAGTTAATACTTTCAATGTGTTAAATTTGGCATGTTGTCTGCTGCTATTACTTTAGGTTTACCTAAATAAGGAGATAACATGTCAAATTTAAACAGCCAACTTAATGGTAAAAAGATTGCCATTCTAGCAACCAATGGTTTTGAGCAAAGTGAGCTATTATCACCACGCAGCGCATTGTTAGAAGCAGGTGCACTTGTAGAAGTCGTGTCTCTTGAACGTGGAGATATTACTGGCTGGGATGAAAACCAATGGGGTGAAAGAGTCACAGTGGATCGTGTGGTTAGCGAGGCTGACTCAAGTGAATATGATGCCCTATTGCTACCTGGTGGTTTATTCAATCCAGACACACTGCGTCAAGATAGCGAAGCAAAAGCCTTTGTTGATGGTTTCTTCAGTGCAGGTAAAAATAAACCCATTGCAGCGATTTGTCATGGACCATGGCTACTAGCTGAAGTTAACAAATTACGCGACCGCAAGGTGACGTCATACCCAAGCATTAAAACCGACTTAATCAATGCTGGCGCAAATTGGGTTGATCAAGAGGTGTGTGTTGATGAAGGTATAGTCACAAGCCGAAGCCCAGCTGACTTAGAGGCTTTTAATCGAAAATTCATTGAAGAAATTAAAGAGGGTGTGCATCGCCATCATTAATAGTTAGATACAATAAAGGGCCTATAAGGCCCTTTTTTAAGTAAACTAAACAACTTATTTTGTAGCTGCTTTCATACTGGCTACAAACTCTTTCAACCCACTTAGCATCGCTGCTTGGTCATCAAGGTTTGCTTCTATGATTTTAACTACTGCAGAACCTGAAATCGCCCCAGCGGCCCCTGATTCGAGTGCTGATTTAACATCTTCCGGTGTTGATACTCCAAAGCCTAATAAAGCTGGTGCAGCATGATAATCTTTTAGCTTTTTAACTAACGAGTCTGCTGGCATTTGTGCTTTAGTTTCTGTTCCCGTAACGCCCGCGCGTGATAACAGATAAGTGTAACCACGGCCATATGAAGCACACTCGCGTAAAGTGTCGTCATCAGCATTAGGCGTTGCAATAAAAATTGGGTCTATGCCATTTTTCATTGCTGTTTGGCGAAATAGCTTTGATTCATGTAGCGGTACGTCAGCCACTAAAATTGAATCGACACCTGCTTCTTTAGCATCTTGATAAAACTTTTCGATGCCACGCTTAAACACCAGATTTGAATACAATAATAGGCCAATTGGAATATCTGCATTGTATTCACGCACTTGTTTGATGATATCAAAGCAATCTTGGGTATTAATGTTTTCATCAAGCGCACGAATGTTGGCCGCTTGGATAACAGGGCCATCTGCAATCGGATCAGAAAATGGAATACCTAACTCAAGGGCATCAGCGCCGCCATCAATTAAGCTTTTGATGATTTCTACACTCAGTGCTTTATTAGGGTCGCCAATGGTCACAAACGGCACAAACGCACCTTGGTTTGTTTCATTTAATGTGGCGAACAGTTGTCCGTAACGGTTAGTCTGGCTCATAGTGCGCCTCCTTCTGATAAAACACTGTGTACGTGAGCCAAATCTTTATCGCCTCGGCCGCTTAGGTTAACCACTAAAATAGTGTCTTCGGTTTGTTGCTCGGCATATTTAAGAGCATATGCTAGGGCGTGGCTTGACTCAAGGGCTGGAATAATCCCTTCGTTTTTAGCTAATAATTGGAATGCCTCTAGAGCTTCAGTATCGCTAATACCAACGTATTGTGCACGGCCTGTTTCATGTAAATGAGCATGCTGTGGACCAACGGCTGGGTAATCAAGACCTGCTGAAACAGAGTAAGACTCTTCAATTTGACCATCATCATCTTGCATAATATAAGTATAAGTACCGTGTAAAATGCCCTTTGTGCCCTTACATAAGGTCGCACCATGTTGATGCGTATCTAAGCCTTTACCAGCAGGTTCTACACCAATCAGTTTTACGCTTGGCTCATCAATAAAGTCTGTGAACATACCAATTGCATTAGAGCCACCGCCAACACAAGCAAGCACGGCATCCGGTAATCGACCTTCTGCTTTTAACACTTGTTGTTTTGCTTCTTCTCCAATCATTTTTTGGAACTCACGTACCATGGTTGGGAATGGGTGAGGGCCTGCTGCAGTGCCCAGTAAATAGTGAGCATCTTTGTAATTAGCAGACCAATCGCGTAGTGCTTCGTTTACTGCGTCTTTTAAAGTACCAGAGCCTGCTGTGACAGGAATAACCTCTGCACCCATTAGTTTCATTCGAAATACGTTTGGTTGCTGACGTTCAACGTCTTTTGCGCCCATGTAAACACGGCACTTTAAGCCAAGTAGGGCACACGCGAGGGCAGTTGCAACACCGTGTTGGCCAGCACCTGTTTCTGCAATGACTTCTTTTTTCCCCATGCGCTTTGTAAGTAGTGCTTGACCAAGTACTTGGTTGGTTTTGTGCGCACCGCCGTGGAGTAAATCTTCACGCTTTAAATATAGTTTTACCTTTGGGTTTTTAACTAAATTACGTGTCAATGTTAGTGGCGTAGGGCGACCTGCGTATTCATTTAATAGTTTTTCAAATTCAGCCTGAAAAGCTGGATCTTTTTGTGATTTATTAAACTCTGCTTCTAGTTGCTTGAGTGCAGGCACAAGCAACTGTGGTACAAACATACCACCGAATTCACCAAAATAAGCTGGATTTTGCATTATAACCTCAATAATTTCTGATATGCGAAAACGCATTTTGTAATTTTGTTTGGCACTTTTTACCCGCTGACGCTTCAACGCCAGAATTTAGGTCAAGGCCATTGGCACCGCGATAAAGCGCTGCATGAATATTCTCTGGATTTAAACCACCGGCTAACATAAATGGCACCGTTGCCGTTTCTAGTACAGACCAATCAAATGTTTCGCCTGTGCCGCCTTTTTGGCTTTTGCTGTAAGTGTCGTATAAATGGCGGTCAACCCCTTCAAGCGGTTTTGGTAATTCGCCTTTAACGGCTTGTGCTTTCCAAATTTCACAGCCAAGCGGTAATTGCTTTCTGAGAGTTTGAATATATTCGCTATTCTCGTCACCATGTAATTGCACTGCAGCTAGCTTTAAACTTTGTGCATAATCTACTACTTGTTCAACAGGCGCATTGACAAAAACACCAACATAAGCGAGCGGGGCACTTTGTGTTACTTGCTTGGCGCAGTCGATATCGACATAACGTGGTGACTTAGGGTAAAAAATTAAACCGCCATAAACAGCACCACTCGCGTAGGCTGCCATCGCGTCTTGTGAACGGGTTAAGCCACACACTTTATTTTCACCTAAAATCACTTTACGACACGCGGCTTCTAAGTCGCGCTCAGCCATGAGTGAGCTACCGATTAAAAAGCCGTCGCATAATGGCGCTAGGCGTTTTACATCTTTATGGGTATAAATGCCCGACTCTGAAATGACCACTTTGTCATTTGGGATAAGCTGGCGTAATCGCTCTGTTGTCGCAAGATCAGTACTTAAATCACGAAGGTCGCGGTTGTTAATGCCAATAAGGCTGGCATTAAGTGCAAGTGCGCGGCTTACTTCTTGCTCATTACTGACTTCAGTGAGTACCGACATATTCAAAGAATCAGCCACTTTATGAAGCGCTAAATATTGTTCGTCATCAAGGACAGAGAGCATTAATAAAATAGCATCACCACCAGACAAGCGTGCTAAATAGACTTGGTACTCATCAATAAAGAAGTCTTTACAAATTAGCGGCTGCTCAACTTGGCTGCGCACATATTCAAGGTACTGATAGCTGCCTTGGAAATATTTTTCGTCAGTAAGCACACTCATGCAGGTTGCGTACTTTTTATATACCGAAGTAATTTCGTCTAAATTAAACGGCTCGCGAATAAGCCCTTTTGACGGTGATGCTTTTTTACACTCTAAAATAAATTGTGTGCCAGTTGCTGCTAACGCTGCTTCAAAGTCTCGCTTGGTTGGTACAACATCCTCAATGAATGACTCAAGCGGGCGCTGTGCTTTTCTTTGTTCTAATTCAATGCGTTTGTCGGCAACAATTTTGTCTAACACGTTAGCCATGACTTACCTCAATAATTGCGTTCAATGTGTCCATCGCTTTGCCTGATGCTAATAATTCACTTACTTGATCTGCGGCTGCTTTTAAATCACTTGTTTTATCAGTTAAATAAAGAAGTGCCGCAACGTTGGCTATAATAGCTGCGTTATGCGCCATTTCACCTTGACCTTGTAAAATCGCTAAGCTTGCTTTTGAGTTATATTCTGGCCCTTGGCCTGCTAGTTGTTCAAGTGAATAGTTTGCAAGACCAAAATCGCTCGCTGTTAGCGTGTATTCGCTTAGTTCACCGTTATTTAGCTCAACCACTTTGGTTGTCCCGTGCAAGGCAATTTCGTCAGTGCCTGCACCATGAACCACCATGGCGCGTTTAGTGCCAAGGGTTTTTAAGGTTTCTGCCATTGGTAAACACAGTGAAGCGTCATAAACACCAAGCAATTGAACCTCGGGTGCAGCAGGGTTGGCAAGCGGCCCTAAAATATTAAAAATTGTGCGGCTTTTAAGGGCTGTTCGCACGCCCATCGCATGGCGTACACCACTGTGATAATGCGGCGCAAATAAAAATGTGAAGCCAGTATTTTCTAAACAAATGGCTGCTTGCTCAGGGCTCATATCGATATTGATACCCAAGGCTTTTAGTAAATCCGCAGAGCCAGAATTACTCGATACACTACGATTACCATGTTTGACCATGTTGATGCCCGCAGCGGCGGCTACAATAGCAGCAGTGGTACTAATATTAATTGTGTTTGAGCCATCGCCACCGGTACCACAGCTATCTGCAAGCAAGGTTTTGCTGGTTTTAAATGGCACTGCATTGGCGCGCATTGATGCTGCCGCACCGGCGATTTCATCACTCGTTTCGCCTTTTAGTTTTAGGGCGATAAGTGCAGCGGTTAATTCAATATCATTAAGCTGACCATTCATGATGGCGTCAAACAATGCAGTTGCTTGCAGAAATGATAAATCTTGCTTTGCTAATAATTGGTTTAACTGGGTTTGGGTTGTTGCTTCCATGTTATTCCTCTACTGCACGCGTGCGGTTAAAAATTCAATGCTTTGCTGTAATAGCAATGCGCCATTTGGCGTTAAAATTGACTCAGGATGAAACTGATAGCCAAGGGCGTTATCTTGTTGGTGGTAAATTGCCATCGGAATAGTCTCATAAGAAGCAATTACTTCAACGTCATCAGGGACTTTGGTTGCCATTAATGAATGATAACGAGCAACCGGCATTTTATCGCCCATACCTGCAAATACTGGGTGCTCAGTCAACGCAATAATTGATGACTTGCCATGCACTGTTTCACCTGCATGACCAATAATCCCACCGTAGCTTTGTGTTAGTGCTTGCTGTCCTAAACAGATGCCCAGCATCGGGAAGCGGCCTTTACACAGTTCAATGAGTTCCATTAAACAACCCGCATCCGATGGTGCGCCAGGGCCGGGTGAAAGCACTAATAACACGGGCATTGTCTCTTGGCACATTTTGTCAAAGATGCTTTGTGCACTGATGTTATTACGGTATACCACTAACTCGCACCCTAACATAGAAAGTTCATCGACTAAGTTATAACTAAATGAATCAAAGTTATCTAAAAAGTAGATTTTATAGGCTGATGTTGTTGTCATTATTGTGCCTCGTAGGTCGATTGAATCGCAGTGATCACGGCTTGCGCTTTAGCACGAGTTTCATTGGCTTCTGATTGTGGTTCTGAATCAAACACCACACCTGCACCTGCTTGCACGAAGGCTGTGCCGTTTTTAACAAAGGCAGAGCGAATAACAATGCAGCTATCCATGGCACCATCACCCGTTAAATAACCTACTGCACCACCATAGCTGCCACGGCGTTTTTGTTCGGTTTGACGAACTAATTCAGCGGCACGTACTTTAGGTGCGCCCACTAACGTGCCCATGTTCATACAGGCTTGGTAGGCATGGAGCGCATCTAATTCTGGCTTTAAAGTACCAACAACACGTGAAACTAAGTGCATCACTTGTGAGTAGCGGTCTACTTTTAATAACTCTTTAGCGTGGCGTGTGCCAGGTACGCTAATACGAGCTACATCATTTCGCGCTAAATCTACTAACATCAAGTGCTCAGCACGTTCTTTTTGATCGTTGCGAAGCTCAAGCTCAATGCGGCTGTCTAGGTCTGGATTAATTTGTCCGTTAGCAAACTTGCCACGAGGGCGAGTGCCGGCAATAGGGTATACCTCAACTTGTTTACTCTCTGGACAATATTTGAGGGCTGACTCGGGCGATGCACCAAATAATACAAACTCTTCATCGCGCATGTAAAACATATATGGGCTTGGGTTTTGTTGTTTTAATTGGCTGTAAGCATGAAGTGAGTCAGGGCAGGCGAGAGAAAAAGTACGTGATGGAACAACTTGGAAAATATCACCATCAACAATGTTCTTTTTTAACCTGATAACATGTTCACAGTATTGCTCGTCGCTAACATCGATAGAAATAGGGTTTGAGCCTGTTTGTTTTTGCCCTTGGTAGCTTTGTGCATTGTCACATACGGTATTTAAACGTTCTAACTGTTGACCCACTTCAAAGCAGTTAGCGTGTACTTCAGGGCCGTTAAACACATTGCCGATTAGTTCTGTTGTTTTTGCCTGATGGTCGATGACAATTAACGTTTCAGCTAAGTAGAAAACATAATCTGGGCAGCTATTTTCGCCGTCAGGTACATCAGAAAGGGTTTCGAAATTAGCAACCATATCGTAGGCAAACACACCGCCTAAGAACACAGAAAACGGGTTGTCTGTGGTACTTTTAATACTGTTAATGCAGCTACGTAGCGCACTAAATGCGTTATCTGCTACTAATTTACTGGCTTCATCAATGTCGCTTGCGATCTCGTTGTAGGTTAACGTTAAAGTGTCATCTACAAGCTTTGCAGAACAGTTTTGCACATGACTTTGTAAATAAGGCAGTAATTGTTTGCCATTATTTGACTGTGCTGTGAGTGTGACCTGTTTGCCTTGGCAAACAATACGTAGCGCTGAGTCAACCAAAATTAGACTTTTTACACTGTCTTTTGAATCAATTTCAGCAGACTCTAACAGCAGTGAATTAGGCTTATCGAGTAAACTGTATAACGCAAGTGGGCTACTAATGTAGTCACGCACTTGAGTGATACTGGTTACTTCACCCGGTGTCGTCGTTATATGACTAAAAATCAAACCTTATTCTCCCTCATTCCCAAAAACTCTTTAAAAAACAAAACCCCGCGAAGCGATGCTTGGCGGGGTTCGTATAAAGATGCCTATAAATTAGATAGACCCTTACCGTCCCGCTAAGCCAGGCGCCACCACCAATGATGTGTAAGAG
>NZ_JAKEVN010000095.1:0-16789 GCF_022398505.1 Pseudoalteromonas sp. Isolate3
CATTAACCATAGATTCCTTTATTTATATCGCACATTTATCGCACCATACTTATCTAAATTTATTTTCTCATTTTTAGGTTTGATTAGGTGTTGATTGGGGGGATATATAGGAAGACAGCTAATGGCACCTTTATTACCTTCCTCACAATAGAATTTCATAAAAGCATCTCAGATAAATAATGTGTAATAGACGGGCAATGAACTGTAGCACCTTATATCTGAGCTTATGCTTTTAAAAATTAGGATAGAACTGCTCCTAACTGATAGGTTTGAACGAGAAGCAGACAGCCACTCTAACACGCCTTTGGACAAAATGTATGGTACGCCTCAGGTTCCGCTCATGAAATTTCGCGACTTTCAAGTTTGATTAAGTTCTATTAATTGGGCTTCCCTGTGTATTGCGCACATTTAAATTTGTAAAACTCTGGAAACCCACACTGCCTTTTACTTTAAAAGGTTTTTCAAACCCTCAAAAATAACTAATCAATTTGGGCTTTCTGAGGGCTAGAAAAGTTTTTCTGAACTTTCTTCTTTCCATACATCAATTTATATAAATGCTGTGAATAAAAATTATAATTTTATATATATCAGTTGTATAAAAATAAATTCGTACTAACCTTAAAAGGTACATACATGATAATGGAATATTTATGAGTGGACTTCATACCACCGTCAAGGTTGTAGGTTCAAAATGTAATTACGATTGTGAATATTGTTTTTACTTAGAGAAAGATACCCTTCTGAAATCTAATAAGTCGATGCAACAGGATACTCTCGAAGCATACGTACGTAATTACATTAATAGTCAAAACACACCCGAGGTTGAATTTGCTTGGCACGGCGGTGAACCCACATTAGTTGGGCTTAATTTTTTTGAAAAAGCTGTCGAATTTCAAAGAAAATATGCAGGCCAAAAAGTTATTAAAAACACCATCCAAACTAATGGCTCCAAATTGAATAACGATTGGTGTCGTTTTTTTAGAGAAAATAACTTTCTTGTAGGAATTAGCTTAGATGGCCCCGAATGGCTACAAGCAAAATACCGTACTAAACAAGGTAAGAGCGCATTCAACGAGATCCTCAGTGCGATTAAGCTTTTACAGAAAATGAATGTGCAATACAACGTATTAGCTTGTGTTACTAAAGAGTATTGCCAACATGGTGAAGAAATTTATACCTTTTTTCGTAAGCATAAGATTAAACATATTCAGTTTTCCCCAGTTGTAGAATCACTACCCTCAAAAGATGAACAATCTCGAGGTCAGCACTTTGCCAGTAATCTCATTTTTTCTACTGCTAAATCCTACCAACAAAATAAATATAACCCACTTTCTTGGGCTGTAGATGCAAAGGAATACGGAAAGTTTCTTGTCGATATATTTAACCTTTGGATCAAAGAAGATGTAGGTAAGGTTTTTATTTTAAACTTTGAGCAGGCGTTAACTCAATATATTGGTAACCCCTCACCTAACTGTATTCACGCAAAAAATTGCGGCTCATCTTATGCCGTAGAGGCTAATGGCGACGTTTATTTTTGTGATCATGTTGCTTATCCCGAGTCAAAAATAGGTAATGTGATGACGAGTTCTTTTCAAGATATTGCTTCAAATAATAAAGATATTTTCAATAAAGAATCTCGTTTATCTGAACGATGTAAAAAATGTAATGTTCGTCAGTTATGTAATGGGGGTTGCCCTAAACATCGTTACCTTGCAGATACTGGCGAGTATGAGAATGTTCTGTGCGACGGGTATTTTCATTTTTTCAACTCAATCCAAAAGTATTTACATGCTATGACTCAATTACTGGCTAACGGTTACCCTGCTAGTTATGTCATGCAAGCATTAAATGGTCCGTTAATTCTGAAACCTTCTAACAATTAAAAGGGATAAAACTAAATGGATATAATTAAAAAATCAGTGGTTTTAACTAGCGCACTCACTCCATATATAGCCAGTGCTGACACACCTGATAGAACTCAGCTTCCAATTCCGGATGTAAGACCTCAAACTTACTCTCAATTAGATGTTAGAGATGTACAGCGACCAGATCCAACATCCCGTGTGAAAGCACCAGATGGAGCCCCCAATGTACTTGTAATATTACTCGATGATGTTGGTTTTAGTCAGTCATCACTGTTTGGTGGTGCTGTTGACATGCCAACGCTAAGTGCGCTGGCTAAACAAGGCTTAATGTATAACCAATTCCATACGACTGGCGTTAGCTCTGCTACGCGCACAGCAATATTAACAGGACGTAATCATCACCAAAATAACATGGGCTCTATTGCCGAGACGGCAACAGCTTTTCCTGGAAATACCGGTGTAAGACCTAATTACATCGCAGCATTACCTAAAATTTTGAAATACAACGGTTATAGCACGGCTATGTTTGGTAAAAACCATGAGATCCCAGCATGGGAAACAGGTCCAGCTGGGGTTCAAACCTTATGGCCAAAAGAAGTCGGGTTTGATAAGTTTTATGGCTTTTTTGGTGGGGAAACGGACCAATATCAACCAGTATTAATTGATGGTATTACTCGCATAAAAACGCCACGTAAGAAAGATTATCACTTTACTGAGGATATGACAGACAAAACCATTGAATGGCTAAATTTAGAACAAAGTTATAATGCCGATAAACCCTTCTTTATTTACTATGCGCCTGGCGCCGTACATGCGCCGCATCATGCTCCCAAAGAATGGATTGATAAGTACAAAGGTAAGTTCTCAATGGGCTGGGATAAATTGAGACAAGAAACATTTGAGCGACAAAAAGCAAATAACATTATTCCGAAAAATACGGTACTGCCGCCCATGCCAGATTTTGTTCCTAGATGGGATTCGCTCACTGCTGACGAAAAGCGTGTATTTGAACGACAAATGGAAGTATATGCTGGCTATTTAGCACATACGGATCATGAAATAGGTCGAGTTGTTGAAACACTTAAGAAAAATGGCGAGTTCGACAACACCCTAATTTTCTACATCGTAGGGGACAATGGAGCAAGTGCAGAGGGGAATAGAAATGGTAGCTTCAACTCGCTAGCTTTCTATAATGGCATTGACGAACCGTCTTCATATGCTCTGGAAAATATCGAAAAACTCGGTGGGCCAGAAAGTTTTCCACATTACGCTTCAGGTTGGGCTGTCGCTGGTGATTCGCCTTTTGTATGGACTAAGGGCATGGCATCAGATTATGGCGGTACACGAAACGCCATGGTAGTAAGTTGGCCTCATGGCATTAAAAAGAATGGTCAAAACATCCGTAGCCAGTGGTCACATGTCGTTGATATCGCTCCGACAGTATTAGAAACAGCTAAACTTCCTTTTCCTAAGAAAGTCGAAGGTATTAAGCAAATCCCTATGGCTGGGGTGAGTTTTGCGCAATCATTTAACAACCCCGATGCAGAAACAGATCACAAAGTTCAATACTTTGAGCTTGCTGGTAATCGAGCTATTTACAAAGATGGCTGGTTAGCAAGGGTTACACATTGGGCATTAACCGAATCATCAGCGAACTTCACTACCTTGCAAAAAGATGAGTGGGAGTTGTTTGACACCACACAGGATTGGTCTCTTTCTAACAATTTAGCTGATAAGTACCCCAAGAAACTCAAAGAAATGAAAAAGCTTTTCGATAAAGAAGCACAAAAGAATCATGTTTACCCAATTGATGACCGCACGCTTGAGCGTATGAATGCAGAAATAGCTGGTCGACCCGATGCGATGTTTGGTAAACAGAGTTTGACTTTATATGAAGGGGCTAAAGGTATTCCTGAAAACTCTTTTTTAAATATCAAAAATAAATCTTTTGATTTAGTTGCAAAAGTCATTACTGATGATGTGAAAAACACCAATGGTGTTGTTATTGCACAAGGCGGTAACTTCGCTGGTTGGACTTTATTTGTTAAAAACGGAGTACCAACATTCGAGTATAATTGGTTGACGTATGAGTATACTAAAGTCTCTGGTTCGGAACTCAAAAAAGGTGAAAATGAGATCAAAGTTGAGTTTCGTTATGATGAAGATGGCAAAGGGGGTAAAGGGAACGCCGCAGGTTTAGGAAAAGGTGGTAATGTATACTTATACGTTAACGGCAAACTTGCAGCTAAAAAGCTGATCCCAAATACAATTGCCAGCTTATTCTCACTTGATGATGGTGTGGGTATTGGTGAAGATGAGGGTGGTGCCGTAAGTCTTGACTATGAAGCCCCTTTTACTTTTAACAAAAAAATAGAACAGGTAACGACTTCTATTGTTCAATAGATAAGATGCAATAGATAAAGGTTAACTCTAAGAGTCCCGCATTTCATTTGCGGGACTTTTGATTAACCTACTTTGATATATTATCTACTCTTCTGCCGCTTAAACTCTTCAAAAATACTGTTTACATTCACTTTTGCGCCTAGCTTTGCAGCGATTAAAAACAGGCCTGCAAGTTTTCTGTGAACAAATAAGGCATCTACAGGGGGCGCGTGCCAGTGCTCAGAGGCTGTACTCATTTTTATGCCGAGTTCTTTGATGCGTTTTGGTAAGTCGCTATTTGCAAAATCATACTCACCTTGATGGCGCAGTGGCTCGCAGGCAAGTAGAAATATCTCGACAACATTATCTATATATTCTTGAGCTAGCCCTGGTTGAAAATAGCCAATATGCTGTGCAGCTGTTGCAACCCCTGCTCTGTCATTATTTATTGCAGCAGATAATAACTGTAAGTAGCTATCACTAATATGCTGAGGTAGCTCACGGGTAGCGCCAAAGTCTAAAAGCACTAAGCGTTGATTGTCGATTTGATATTGATAGTTGGCAAAATTTGGATCTGTTTGAACTAGTTTAAAGCTAAATAATTCACGTAAAAATAGGCTTAGTAACTGTTCAACCGCTTTATTACGTAGCGCTTGCTCTGTGGTTGCCAGTTCATCTAGCTCTTGTCCTTCAACAAAGCTCATGACTAACACTTGAGAGGAACTAAGCGAATCTACCACATTTGGAATAAGGTAATTGTCGTCACCCTTTAAACACTCGCTGTAGCGTTTTAAATAATTAGCTTCTAATTCGTAGTCAGCTTCGTTTATAAGCTGTTGTTTTGCTTCATCGATAAGAGGCTGTATTTCTACCTCTTTGGGTAATAAGCCACTAAGCTTAAGAAGGTAAGCTAAGTTATCAACATCACTGGCGATACCTTTTGCAATACCTGGGTATTGCACTTTAACTGCTAGTTTTTCGCCCGATTCTCGGTAAGCAATATGCACTTGCCCTATCGATGCTGCAGCAAATGGTCTGAGTTCAAAGTGCGATAAGTGCTCTAGCCATGCATCGCCCCAATGCTCACGCATTACTTTAACTAGCTGCTTTTGCGGCATAGCTGTCGCCTCTGCACGCAGCCTTGCTAAGATTTCAGATAGCTCAGGTGTAAGTAATTCGCCACTGTCCATAGACAGTAGCTGCCCCAATTTCATTGCTGCGCCACGCAGGTTTGCAAGTTGCTCTGCAAAGCGTTGAATATTTTTTGGCTGTAACAATAACTCTTGTCGTGATGTTTGCTTACCCATAGCCCATGCTTTTGTGCCTTCAAACAACATATTACCCGCGACTTTACCAGCTAAAGAACCAAGCCGAGCAGCGCGTGAAAACCGTGATGTTGGCACAGACTTTTGTTTATTACTCATATTGCTTCACACTATTAACTTAATGCTTTGAATACGTTGATTGTCGAGGTTTAGATCGACTTTAGCTTAATCGCTTTACTCTCTTTTGTTCTATTTAATTTAGCCAACAAAAAAGCCGCATGGTTTCCCGATGCGGCTTTAAAGCTCAGAATAATTAAAGTTATTTAATAACTTCTAAGCCACCCATATATGGGCGTAATACTTCTGGAACAACAATCGAGCCGTCAGCTTGTTGGTAGTTCTCTAAGATTGCTACAAGTGTACGACCAACCGCTAAACCTGAACCGTTTAGTGTGTGTAGTAACTCTGGCTTTTTCTCGCCTTGACGACGGAAACGCGCTTGCATACGACGCGCTTGGAAATCAACCATGTTTGAACATGATGAGATTTCACGATAGGTGTTTTGTGCAGGTAACCAAACTTCTAAATCGTAAGTTTTTGCTGCGCCAAAGCCCATATCACCCGTACATAAAATTACTTTACGGTAAGGAAGCTCTAATGCTTGTAAGATTTGCTCAGCGTGACCTGTTAGTTCTTCTAGTGCTTGCATTGAATCTTCTGGTTTTACAAGTTGTACTAATTCAACTTTGTCGAATTGGTGTTGACGAATAAGACCACGTGTATCACGACCATAGCTACCAGCTTCACTACGGAAACATGGTGTGTGAGCAGTTAAGCGAATTGGTAAATCGCTTTCGTCGTAGATTTCGTCACGGGCACTGTTTGTAAGCGGTACTTCAGCAGTTGGAATTAAGCTAAAACCAGGTTGTTGCTGACCGTCGTCATCCACTAAACCTAATGTATGGAATAAGTCACCGGCAAACTTAGGTAATTGGCTTGTACCGTATAAGCTTGCGCTATTTACTAGGTAAGGCACATACATTTCTGTGTAGCCATTTTGCTCTGTGTGCGTATCAAGCATAAACTGAGTAAGAGCACGGTGCATACGGGCCACTTGGCCGCGCATAACAGTAAAACGTGCGCCACTGATTTTAACACCCATTTCAAAGTCTAGGCCGTTTACGTCTTGACCAACATCTACGTGATCTTTTACTTCAAAATCATATGACTTAGGCGTGCCCCACGTTAAAATTTCAACGTTTTGCTCTTCGTCTTCACCAACTGGCACAGACTCATCAGGTAAGTTTGGAATAGCTAGCGCGATTTGCTTAAGCTCTTCTAATACAGCGTCTTGCTCTGCTTTAACGCTGTCTAGTTGGTCACCAAGAGTACTTACTGAATCAAGCAACTGTTGTGCTTTCTCGTGCTCGCCTTTCGCTTTTGCTTGGCCGATAGCTTTGGAACTTGCATTACGCTCGCTTTGAAGTTCTTGCGTTTTTACTTGTAATGTTTTGCGTTTTTCTTCAAGTGCAGTTACCGCTGCAATATCAAGTTCGAAACCACGTGTTGCTAAACGTGCAGCCGCTTGTTCGATATCTTGACGTAAATATTTAGAATCTAACATGTTTGATTTTTAACCTTTTTGCATTACCAGCTGAAGGCCCAGCCAAGCCATAAATATACACACCACCACGTTTAAGGTGATATTGAGGGCCATTTTAAAAAAGTGACCTTGTTGCATTAGCAACAACGAATCCATTGAGAATGTTGAAAAGGTGGTCAATGCACCTAAAAAGCCAATACCAATTAAGGTTTTAGCGGGGCTAACAGCGATTATTTCTTTTTCAATCAAGCCGTATAATATGCCCATTAACAATGAACCAAGAATATTAACTGTCAACGTGCCAAAAGGGAATCCCCTACCGAGCAGTTTTAGCATGGTTTCGCTAAGAAAATAGCGCAAACACGCCCCAGAAGCACCACCCATTGCAATCATCATGTAAAGTTTCAAACTATTCATAACGTTTAATATCACTTTGCTCGTTGCGCTGGGTTAAATATTCCAGCTTTTGTTTTATTTTTTGTTCAAGCCCGCGATCTGTTGGGAAGTAATACTGTCGATCATGAATTGCTTCTGGGAAATACTTCTCGCCAGCAGCAAATGCGCCTTCTTCATTGTGTGCATAACGATATTCTGCACCATAGCCTAAATCTTTCATTAAACTTGTTGGCGCATTACGTAAATGCTCTGGCACAGGATAACTCGGTTCATTTTTAGCATCTTGCATTGCTTGATTAAACGCCATATACACCGCGTTACTTTTCGGTGCGCTGGCTAAGTAAATGGTGGCCTGAGCTATAGCGCGCTCACCTTCACTTGGACCAACACGTTGAAAAATATCCCATGCATTTAGTGCTACTTCCATTGCACGTGGGTCGGCATTGCCGATATCCTCTGTAGCAATCGCTAATAAACGCCTAGCTACATAAAGCGGGTCGCCGCCACCTGCTAAAATTCGGCAGTACCAATATAAGGCGCCATCAGGAGAACTACCACGCACCGATTTATGAAACGCTGAAATTAAGTCGTAGAACTCATCGCCGCCTTTGTCGTACTTGGCTAAGTGAGTTGGTAGAACTTGGCTTAAAACATGTTGATCAACAAGGTATTTGCCCTGCTGCTCAGTGGTTAAATCAACAGCTTGTTCTAGTAAGTTAAGCACTTTACGAGCATCGCCATCACTTGCTTGGCAAAGTGCTTGTTTGGCGTTATCGGCAATTTCAATGTGTTTTTGGCTTAGCTCAACGTCTTCGCGTAAAGCGCGCTCAATCACAGTAAATAAATCGGCTTGCTTAAGTGCTTTTAATACATAAACACGGGCACGAGAAAGTATTGCGTTATTAAGTGCAAATGATGGGTTTTCGGTGGTCGCGCCAACAAAAATAAAAGTACCATCTTCAATATGTGGTAAGAATGCATCTTGCTGAGATTTATTAAAGCGATGCACTTCGTCGACAAACAGTAAGGTGCGTTGTCCTCGCCCTGCAAGATTTGCTTTTGCTTCGCTTACCGCTTCACGAATGTCTTTGACACCTGCTGTGACCGCCGACATTTGAATAAGGCTTGCATCGGCATGGTTCGCAATAATTTGCGCTAACGTAGTTTTACCAACGCCTGGCGGCCCCCACAAAATGAGGCTGTGGCATCGACCTGCAAGAATGGCTTGGTAAAGAGGTTTATCGGGGCTTAAAAGGTGCTGCTGACCTATGTAGTCATTGAGTGTTTCGGGTCGCATGCGCGCCGCAAGTGGGCGCACATCAGGACCAAAATTAAATCCGAGATTACTCAAGCCTTAATCACCTTGGCTTTGGTCGTCAACTTCAACGCCCTCAGGAATGGTAAATTCAAAGGTTTGAGTTGCAAGTGCTTCGTTTACTTTAGCATCTTTAAAGGTAAATAAAGACTGCTGACCAGAGGTATCTAATACTGTCAGTGATGCTAGGCCTTGTTCTTTAGCATTAAAGCTAATGTCTAACTTTTCAACTTGGCTCTCAACGCCTTTGTTTGGTGTTACGCTAAAGCCTGCATCGGTTGCCACAACTTGGTATTTAGCCCACTGCTCAGGATCTTTAGAGGTCAACAATACAAACGGTGTTGAATCAATCAAGCTGTGGGTATTCATAATCGTTACTTGCTCAGCAAAGCTATCGAAGTAATAAGTTTTGTCGCCATTCGATACAAACAAGGTATCGTCTGGGCTTTGCTGTTGCCAGCGGATCATCATAGGTTGTTGAAGAGCAATATTCCCTTCACCTTGCATGATAGCTTCGCCTTGCGAATCGGTAACTTGCTGCGAAAACTCTGCTTTAAAACTTTTAATCGCAGCCAGTTGTTGTTGCAATGCTTCGCTGTCGTCTGCAAAACTTTGACCGCTTAATAAACAGCCCACAATTAGGGCTAGGTATTTAATCTTTTTCATTAATTTGCTCCACCATTTGGCACTAAGACCTCGCGGGCACCGTTATGTCCTGGTGCGCTAACAATGCCTGATGTTTCCATTTGTTCAACTAAACGAGCTGCGCGGTTATAACCTACACGAAGCTTACGCTGTACACTCGATACCGACACTTTGCCGGTTTCAATTACAAATGATACTGCTTCATCGTAAAGCGGATCTGACTCTTCATCACCGTCTTCACTGGTTTCTCCTGGTAGTAGAATTTCTTCTGTGGCATCGCCACTCAAAATTTCATCTATATAATTTGGTTTGCCACGTTTTTTCCAATCATCTACGACCGCATGAACTTCGTGGTCGTCAACAAACGCGCCATGCACACGCACTGGTACACTAGTACCTGGCGGTAAGTAAAGCATGTCACCCATACCAAGTAAGTTTTCAGCACCTTGCTGATCTAAAATGGTACGCGAATCAATTTTACTTGAAACTTGGAACGCCATACGTGTTGGAATATTCGCTTTAATCAAACCTGTAATAACGTCAACCGATGGGCGTTGTGTTGCTAACACTAAGTGAATACCTGCAGCACGGGCTTTTTGTGCGATACGTGCAATCAGCTCTTCCACTTTTTTACCCACGATCATCATCATGTCGGCAAATTCGTCAATAACCACCACAATACTTGGTAGTTTATCTAGCTCTTCAGGGCCATCGGCCATACCGTCGGTATCTTTAAACAGTGGATCTAGAATTGGTTGACCCGCTTCTTTGGCATCCAACACTTTTTGGTTGTAACCTTTTAAGTTACGCACCCCAAGTGCCGACATCAGCTTATAACGACGTTCCATTTCGCCTACACACCAACGCAATGCATTGGCTGCTTCTTTCATGTCAGTAACAACTTCACATAATAAATGTGGGATGCCTTCGTACACAGAAAGTTCAAGCATTTTCGGGTCGATCATGATCATACGAACATCATCAGGGCCCGATTTGTATAGTAAGCTTAATATCATTACATTAACGCCCACTGACTTACCTGAACCAGTTGTACCCGCAACAAGTAAATGTGGCATTTTGCCAAGGTCAGCACACACTGGCTCGCCAGCAATGTCTTTACCTAACACCATAGTCAGTGGTGATGGGTTTGATTCAAATTTAGGTGCGTTAATAACTTCACTTAAACGCACGATTTCACGATGTTTGTTAGGTAACTCTAAACCAACATAAGTTTTACCCGGAATAACTTCTACAACACGTACGCTTACTGCAGAGAGTGAACGCGCTAAATCTTTAGCTAAGCCAGTGATTTTAGCTACTTTAATACCCGGCGCTAAATCAAGCTCAAAACGCGTTACAACCGGACCTGGGTATACACCCACAACCGCAGCTTGAATGTTAAAATCAAGTAATTTGGTTTCAACTAAACGAGAAATACCATCTAATTCTTCTTGTGATAATGGGTTTTTCGCTTTATCTGGACGATCTAATAAATCCAGCGATGGTAACGGATTTACAGGCGGTTGCTCTTCGAGCATGGCTTCGAATTTTTCTTTCGCTGTTGGTGGTGGCTGATACGCAGGTTTTGGTTTAGGCATTGGGCGAGCAGGCGAAACAACCGTTGTTACAGGCTTTTCTTGCTCTACTACAGGGCTCTGATCAAGCGCATTAAGTGCCGATACGGTATCGAATGATTCATCATCAAGAGCACTGAATCCAATTTCTTGGTCAAGAATATCATCAAGCTCATCAAAGCCTTTGAAGTCTTCATCTGCTTTTTCAGCAGACTTTTGCTGTTGCTTGGTCGCTTTTGGCTCATCTTCATCAGCATCATTGAAGCTAATAGCTGGCTCGTTTTCTGGTTCTACAAAGTTGGCGTCAGGCTCTGTGGTGGCGACATCTTTAACAGCTTCTTTTTCACGGTGCATCCAAGCAGAAAATTGCTCACGTAAAAAGTAGAATAATTTCATTACCCACTTGCCGACAAAATCGACAAATTGTACCCAAGAAATCCCCGTTAATAGGGTTAATCCAGCAAAGAAAAAGCATAGTAATAGAATCGAGGTGCCGGTAAAATTAAAGGTCGGCATCATTGCTGTTGCAATGACATCCCCTACTACCCCACCAGATGAGAAGTTATAAATATCGTCGAAGTTAATGCTGCTAATGGCAGTCGCTGAAGTAATAAACAGCGCAAAGCCAATGACACGTAAGGCAAGCGTGGTGTAATCAAGCTGAAAAATACGATGTGGCTGTTTAAACAATAAATAACCAAATAATTGAATAGCAACAGGGACTAAATAAGCAAGCCAACCAAAAGTGAGTAATAGGATATCTGCAACCCAGGCCCCCGCAGTGCCGGTAATATTCTTAACATTAACAAATTCACCGGTTTGCGACCATGAAGGGTCGGCAGGATCAAAACTGATTAATGCACATAAAATAAATACTGCAGCAAAGGTGCTGATGATTAGCCCCGTTTCTAACAGTCTTTGAACACCATTTAGGCGCATAGCTCCCTATTCCTTATTATTCTTTACTGATCGATTAGCAGTGAAATACCTTAGCAGGAAATGCCGTTTGATGCACTTTATCTTAGCCTTGATGGACTGATAATGAACAAGTTTTTGTTACTCTATGTGTATTTTAACAGTTTAAGCAATATATGGGCGAATAATGACCCCTTCTTCACCTTTTACTTCTTCCATTACCACATACGTTCGGCTTTCACTGACATTAGGTAGTTTTAGTAGAATATCGCCTAGTACATTTCGATATTCCGACATATCATTTACCCGCGTTTTTAATAAAAAGTCGAAATTACCCGACACCAAGTGACATTCAATAATTTCGTCGTGCTTTTTAACAGCGGCATTAAACTCTTCGAACACATCAGGTGATGTTTTGGTGATGGTCACTTCTACATAAACGGATAAACCCTGCCCAAGCTTAGCAGGATCTACTACCGCTTTATATCCGAGTATATACCCCTCCCTTTCAAGCTTTTTTACACGCTCTAAACAAGGGGTGGCACTTAGCCCTACACGCCTTGCCAGCTCTACGTTAGAGATCCGACCATCGTGCTGTAATTCCATTAATATTTTACGGTCTATTCTGTCGAGTAATTGATGCATAAGCCAAACCAGAGTTTTGCACTGTTTTTAAGTTATTTTTAGATTATATCACTAGAAGCTCATTAAAAAAAGGTGAGACACACTGGCTAGTCATGAATATAATAGTCAAAAATTTTATCCCGTTCTATTAAGGCGAAAAACTATGATTATTGGTGTACCTAAAGAAATCAAAAACCATGAATACCGTGTAGGTATGGTTCCTGCGAGTGTTCGTGAACTAGTAAACCATGGCCACCAAGTGTTTGTTGAGACTGATGCTGGTATGGGCATTGGCTTTACGAATGAAGATTATATTGCGGCTGGTGCTGAAATTTTACCAACAGCAGCAGACGTTTTTGCTAAAGCTGAAATGATCGTTAAAGTAAAAGAGCCACAAGCTGTTGAGCGTGCTATGTTACGCGAAGACCAAATTCTATTTACTTACCTTCACTTAGCACCGGATCTTCCACAAACTGAAGACCTTGTTAAAAGTGGCGCAGTATGTATCGCTTACGAAACAGTAACTGATTCACGTGGCGGTTTACCACTTCTAGCTCCTATGAGTGAAGTTGCAGGTCGTATGTCTATTCAAGCTGGTGCACAAGCGCTTGAAAAAGCAAACCACGGCCGTGGTATGTTACTTGGTGGTGTACCAGGTGTTGAGCCAGCTAAAGTAGTTGTTATCGGCGGCGGCATGGTTGGTCGTAGCGCAGCGCAAATGGCTGTTGGCCTAGGTGCTGATGTTGTTGTTCTTGACCGCAACATCGATGTATTACGTGCATTAGATGCGCAGTTCGGTAATAAAGTTAAAGCTATCTACTCTACAGCTGACGCGTTAGAAAAACACGTACTAGAAGCTGACCTTGTGATCGGTGGCGTATTAATCCCTGGTGCTGCAGCGCCTAAACTAGTTACGGCTGAGCACATCAAAGCAATGAAACCTGGTTCTGCAATCGTTGACGTTGCAATCGACCAAGGTGGTTGTATCGCAACTTCTAAAGCGACAACTCATGCTGATCCTACTTTCATCGTTGATGAAGTTGTTCACTACTGTGTTGCTAACATGCCAGGTGCTGTACCACGTACTTCGACGTTTGCACTTAACAACGCAACATTACCGTTCATCATCAACCTTGCTAACAAAGGCTACAAGAAAGCGCTTCTTGACGATGCAAACTTCTTAAAAGGCTTAAACGTGATCAAAGGCCAAGTTACTTATAAAGAAGTAGCTGAAGCTTTCAACATGGAATATGTTGACCCACGTACAGCTGTTGAAAATGCTTAATTAGCATTGTGAAACAAAAAAAGCAGCGATATCGCTGCTTTTTTTATGCCAGTTTGCAAATAAATCGCTTTATCTGCAAACCGCTATATTATTGATTAACGACGTTTAGTTTGTTTAGCGCGTTGATTGTGCTTTTTAACCGCCTTACGAATTTGGTTAATTTTAGCACGCTTGTCTTTACGCTTTTCAGGAATAACCGACAGCTTAGTTTGCGTTTCGCGGCCTAGTTGTACTGTTTTACGTAAATAGTTTACCGTATCTAAATCAAGCTCAGCCCAACCACCTTGAGGTAAGCGCTTATCAAGCTCTAACTTACCGTAACGAATACGGATAAGACGCGATACTTCAACATCTTGTGATTGCCATAAACGACGTACTTCGCGGTTACGACCTTCAGTTAATGTGACATTGAACCAACGATTGATCCCCTCACCACCCATAGGTTTGATGTTCAAGAATTTTGCAGGGCCATCATCAAGTTCAACACCTTTTGTTAAAGTGCGCAGCGTATCATTAGTTACTTCGCCAAATACACGAGCAGAGTATTCACGCTCTACTTCGTAACTTGGGTGCATTAAACGATTTGCAAGTTCACCGTCATTGGTGAACAGCATTAAACCTGCGGTATTAATATCTAAACGACCTACCGCTATCCAGCGCTCGCCATCAACACGTGGTAAGCGATCAAATACCGTACGGCGGCCTTCCGGATCTTTACGTGTACATAACTCACCTTCTGGTTTGTTATACATAAGCACACGACAAATACGGTCAGCTTTGTCTTCAATTTTTACCACGTGACCGTCAACACGAATCACATCGGTTGTTTCTACACGGTCGCCTAAACGCGCCACTTTACCATTCACGCTCACGCGGTTGGCATCGATGTATTTTTCCATTTCACGACGTGAACCCACGCCTGCACGGGCTAATACTTTTTGTAACTTTTCAGTTTCTAAATTACTCATTCAGATAGTTCTCTCACAGAAGGATCGCTCAATAGCTGGTTGATTTTACTCTCCTGAAGTTCAGGTAATGGTGGTAATTCATCTAAACCAGCTAATGAAAAATAGTCTAAGAAAGCGGATGTTGTTGCATACAAAGCAGGGCGACCTGGCACTTCTTTGTGGCCCACAACCCTTACCCACTCTCTTTCTAATAAGGTTTTAATAATCCCTGAGCCAACGGTTACTCCCCGTACTTGTTCAATTTCACCACGGGTAATAGGTTGCCTGTAGGCAATCAAGGATAAAGTTTCTAATAGTGCTCTTGAGTATTTAGGTGCGCGCTCTTGCCATAAGTTTGCCAGCCAAGGTGCTAAACTCGCACAGGCCTGAAATCTATAACCGCTACCTACTGCAACAAGCTTGATACCTCTGGTTTGATAATGCGTTTGAATCTGTTCAATTGCATTATTAATGCGTGGCATAGATACGCTTAAATCAGCTAATACTGTTTCTTTTAAATGCCGTTTAGACACGGGTTTTCCAGCAACAAAAATCGCAGCTTCTATGATTTCGACTAACTGTTCATCACTGATACGTTTTGTGGCCATCGTTACTAAAGGTCATTTTAAATCACTAACGCTCTATTATGACAGAAGTCAGCCAAGGTTGGAAAAATTATTATAAAAAAGCCAGTGTAAAACACTGGCTTTGGGGGATATTTCAAAAATGAATAATGAAATTAGCTGTTTTTAACCATTTCAAGGGCATCATCTTCGGCAACATCGCTGCCATATTTGCTAATGTAGTTGATAAATTCAGTACGACTTACACGCTTATCTTTGTTGCTATCCATATAGCCAAAATGATTTGCGATGTCGTCGTCATCTGCTTCTTCAATTGATACATAACCATTTTTATCGTTATCTAACGATTTAAAGTCATTTTCGATGCGGTCAAATCTAGCGATTTCTGCTTTAAATGCTGATTCAGACACCTCGCTATCAGTTGCCACTTTACCTGTATTTAACTGCATATAAGTATTAAATTCAGTGCGGCTAATTTGCTCATCCATGTTGGTATCGATATTTGAAAAATGATCCCAAATTGCATCGTCATCAGCTTCTACTTTAGAGATATAACCGTCATTGTCATTATCTAGGCTACCAAAATCACTGTCGATTTTTGCTAAAGAGTTACTTGCAGAACATGCTGATAGGCTTAATGCTGCCAAAATTGTTGATGCTAGAGTTAACTTGTTCATAAGACATTTCCTTGTAGTCGATTAGATTCACTTTGACTATTACAAGTTGAATGCCAAAATGTCTTACTGACTAAAATCAAGCACTTACAAAACAGTTAAGCTAAGGTTAAGCCTATGATTTAGCAAGCTTTTCATAGCTTGCTGTAATTTTTTCATAAAAAAAGCGCTCATAAGAGCGCTTTTCCATATAGCCATAATATCGCTATTAGATAGCTGCGTTTTGGTAACGCTTAACGAAGTCTGTTACAGCTTCGCCATTACATTTTAAGGTGTTTAAGTTACCAATTTTTTCACGCACAGGTGTTAAACCTTTTTTAAGTGCAGTGATGCAAAGTTGAGTTTCTTTTTGCTCATTTTTAGCAAACACTTCAACAGCTGCTTTAGCTGCTTCTTGTGATTGTGCTTTTTTAGCAATGTCACGGATGTCAGTACCGTTACATAAAATGCTTTTTGAAAAACGAGACATTGAAATGCCATGCTTTGCTGCTTCTTTACGTGCAGCGGTAAACCCTTCGTTCGCACTTAAGCTACATAACTTTGATTCAATACGGTTATCAGCTGAAAAGTAGTGCGGGTTGCTTGCTAATGAGCCAAATGAGATACATGCAAGAGAAAGCATCACTAATTGTTTTTTCATGGTTTACCTTTAAATAGTACATAATATGAACGGATGGTTTGCGCGCATTATATAAACAAAAATAAGTAGATCAAC
>NZ_JAKEVN010000096.1:0-16575 GCF_022398505.1 Pseudoalteromonas sp. Isolate3
ATTCTACCGAGTAAAAATGAACATAAAATTAACAATAATTTAACCATGGAAAGCGCGGCACTTCTAGCTTGTATAAAAAACAAGCAACGCTTGTGTGAGGGTAGGCGAAAATAATTATCGTATCGATTATGGGTATATAACGAATAAATTAGTTTTCAGGTAAAAATTTCTATAAAAATTCAGTGAAAGTTATTCTTAACACAAATTTTAGTCGTAAAAAAAGCAAACACTCAGTGTTTGCTTTTCACAAAAATCCTATTTGATCACAACTTAATTAAGCAGCGATTAAATAGGACTCTCGTCCTGCATGTTTTGCCTTACGTTGATATGCACCTTTACCTTTTTTAGGTTTCTCTACTTTTGCGGTGAACAGCTTAGATGTCACCATTGCGGCGTACACATTATCGTTAATTACACCACGACCGGTATCAACTTGGCCTTGTGTACGTTGTTTCTTTTTGCTCATTTTTTGCTCCTATTTAAAGTGTTGCGAGTATATACCTACCTAAGCGCTACGCAAGCGGTTTTTAAGAAAAAAACGATGATTTCCCCACTTATTTTGTCTTAAGCGCTTTTACTAAACACCATGCCTTGTTGTCATTTTTCTGACTAAATTCGTATTTTGATTGCATTCACTACCTAACTGCTGGCAAAACTAGCGAAAACAATCATAGTTAATTAAAAACAAACAGGATTACGATGACTGACTTTCTCCTAATAGCCTATATTTTCCTTATTGCAGGCATTATTGCCGTGCCTATCGCCAGCAAGTTTGGGCTTGGCTCAGTGCTTGGCTACTTACTCGCGGGTATTATTATTGGGCCAACACTGACATTTTTAAATGTTGATGTGATTGCCATCCAGCATTTTGCTGAGTTTGGTGTGGTAATGATGCTGTTTATTGTTGGCTTAGAGCTTGAGCCCAAAGCGCTTTGGTCAATGCGAAAACAGCTTATTGGTCTTGGTGGCGGACAGGTGGTTTTATCAGCCGCAGCCTTTACTGGTATTAGTTTAGCATTTGGTCATGCTTGGCAATCGGCACTCACAATAGGTTTAATTTTATCGCTCTCATCTACCGCAATTGTACTGCAAACGCTTTCAGAGCGCGGGCTATTAAAATCAGATGGTGGCCAAGCCTCATTTAGCGTATTACTCACCCAAGATATAGCTGTTATTCCTATGTTGGCGTTAATTCCATTGCTAGCTTTACCAGAATTAGCACCCGTAATGGCAGATACAGCCTATGCAAGCGAAGACGGTCATGCTGGTTTAAGCTTGGTAGCAGGTCTTGAGAGCTGGCAAGCTGCACTGGTTACTTTAGGTATGATAGCGCTCGTCGTTTTTGGTGGTAACTATTTAACCGCCCCCATTTTTAGATTTGTAGCACAAGCACGGCTTCGTGAACTATTTACCGCAACGGCTTTATTCTTTGTTATTGGTATCGCTTTGATGATGTCATTAGTTGGCTTATCACCTGCGCTTGGTACCTTTTTGGCAGGTGTAGTGCTTGCAAATTCACCTTATAAACATGAGCTCGAAAGTAATATCGATCCCTTCAAAGGGTTACTGCTTGGGCTATTTTTTATCACCGTTGGCGCAAGTATCAACTTTCAATTACTCGCAGATAACCTTACTACCATAATGCTATTAACTGGCGCACTGATTGTAACTAAAACAGTTGTGCTGTTAATTTTAGGCCGTATTTTTGGGCTAAGAGGCGCTGCACTTTGGTTACTAGCACTGGGGCTCGCACAAGCTGGTGAGTTTGGTTTTGTACTACTGGCTTACAGTGTGTCTAATAATGTTTTAGCCACAGCCGTTGCCGACCAACTATTACTGGTTGTTACTTTATCCATGCTGCTTTCGCCGGGCTTATTCATTCTGTATCAACGTGTGATAGCACCGCGCTTTATTTGTGAACAAGCCAAACGAGATGAAGAAGAGTTCCCTGATGATAGCCATGTGATCATTGCAGGCTCAGGCAGAATGGGTGGCCTTGTTGACCGTATTTTACAAGCTGGCGGCTATAAAACCACCGTGATTGATTACAACTACAAACAACTTGAAGCGCTGGAGCGTGTTGGTATTCGCAACTTTTTTGGTGATGCAACTCGACCTGACCTACTCAGTGCTGCAGGTATTGAAGATGCAAAACTGCTGGTTGTTGCGCTTGATGATGCCGAACAAATCACTAAATTAGTCCGCTATGCGATGCAAAATTATCAGCATTTACATGTGGTTGCCCGCGCTGTAGATCGCCATCATGTATACGATTTATGGGCTTACGGCTGTCGCGATATTATCCGCGAAACATATGACAGCACTATGCGCATGGGTCGCTCTTCCTTTGAGGCACTGGGTATTGAGCGAGAAAAAGCCCAAGAAATGATCAATATCTTCAGTGAGTTTGATAAAGAAATGCTACGCGAAGCCGCCGATGCCTACGAAATCGGCGTACCATTCGAAGAAAACCATGCCTATATCGAACGTATCAATAAAATATTCGATGAAAAAGAACCCGAAATAAAACATCAAATGCGCGAGATTTGCGAGCGAGTTACAAGTAACTAGTTTCGAGGTTAGAGGGGCTAGGGACAAGGTACTAGGAGCTAGGTGTGAGGTTCGAGAATAAACGCGATATGAAATCGCTACTACAAATTTGATGTCGTTTGTAGGAATGGCTTCAGCCATGAACTCTCAAACACCACACAAATGTAAAACGATTGGACGTAGGCGTGGAACTTGTTTCGCGCGCCATGCAAGCATAACGCATACGTAGCAGCGGTTTTATTCCGCGACATTGGTGAGGAAGACCTGCTGACTTGAGATATGAGGTGTGAGATGCGAGAGGAAACGCGATATAAAATCGCTACTACAAATTTAATGTCGTTTGTAGGAATGGCTTCAGCCATGAACTCTCAAACACCGCACAAATGTAAAACGATTGGACGTAGCGCCATGCAAGCATAACGCCTACGTAGCAGTAGCTTTATGCCGCGACATTGGTGAGGAAGACCTGCTGACTTGAGATATGAGGTGTGAGATGCGAGAATAAACGCGATATGAAATCGCTACTACAAATTTAATGTCGTTTGTAGGAATGGCTTCAGCCATGAACTCTCAAACACCACACAAATGTAAAACGATTGGACGTAGGCGTGAAACTTGTTTCGCGCGCCATGCAAGCATAACGCCTACGTAGCAGCGGTTTTATTCCGCGACATTGGTGAGGAAGACCTGCTGACTTGAGATATGAGGTGTGAGATGCGAGAGGAAACGCGATATAAAATCGCTGCTACAAACTCGTTTCTCGTAACTTACCGAAATATAAGGTATTAAATAATGTAATAAGGAGTATTACAGTATGGAAACGCTTAATAAAAAGGAAAAGCTGCTATCTATTTTGTTCGGATTGGCAGCAATTATTAATTTAACTGTCGGTGTTAATTCGCTTATATTACAAAGTCTAAACTGGTTCGAATTCATTAGTTGTCTAGCAATTTCACTTATAATTTTAGCGGGTAGCTTAAACCCAAAGCTATTCTTTAAACCGCTAAAAAAATTATTTTCACCACACTTCACTTTAGAGCCAATAATAAACTCGACTGTCTACTACACAATTATAGTTGCAGGTTGGATTTTGTTATTTGGAAGCATTCTACTAGACAGATTTTGGAGTGTTTAAATGCAGGTGGAAACCCAAAAAAGTGCGAGAGAAACGCGATATAAAATCGCTGCTACAGACTCGTACCTCGCATCTCTTGTCTCATGTCTCGTATCGCACCTCGAAACACGCAAACTTTCCTCTCAATAACTATTTCAAAGCTTTACAGCCAATCGATTTGGATAGAAAAATTCTTTACTATCAATGCATTTTATTTTGCTTATGTCTGTGTGCAATGGGTTGATTAAAAAATTGTATTCGTCAGGACATATGCTAGAAGGAACTTGAAGTACGGCTGCATCCATCGATGCTAGCCAATCAGAACCTAACGCTTGCGTCTCTGTAATGTAGGGGTGATCATCCCATGCTTTTGGAAGTTCGCTAGCTACTAGCCTAATAATCTTGAGATCATCAGGGATTTGAATCGTTGTAATACTCAGGTTTGTACTTAAAATATCCGTTGTGTCATTCACTAATCGCTCAAGCATTGCTAAAGAGCGTGAACTTGCCGTATACACAATAGGTTTACCAACAAAATGCCACCGTCCTTGTGCATACAAACCACCCAGCCCAGATAACGCGTTAGCTAGATCATTATGTATTTTGGGTGCTATTCGGTAGCAAATCATTAAGCGGTAAACCCGTACTCAAGCCCTAGTATCACGCGTTTAATAAGCTCACGACCGCGGATTGTATGGATCACCGACTTTGGCTCTTGATTAGCAAATTGAATATTAGGGGTGCTAAGCCATTCGTTCCAGCGTTTAACATCACCAAAATAAGCAATCCCTTGTGACGAAATACGTGCCACTTCTAACGCATTTTCACTCAACTTGGCATTCAACCGCTTTCGGTCTTTACTATATCTTTCGAGTGTACGCATAGTGGTACCGATTGAGGCTGCTAAGCTATTAGCGTCCCAATTTAGCTCTTTAGCGAGTGATTTAATCGCACTGACTGTCACGCCTTGTGTTGCAACACTTATTTCATCAAGAGTATTTGAATTGATAGTCACTCGCCCATCAGTCACCACACCTAAATAATCAATTTCAACAGCATTCATTTTCCACCTCGCCAAAAAGACAACTGTCACTTATTATAGCGACAAATGTCGGATACTACAATTAAGCAAAAAAATAGCGCCTTGAGGCGCTATTTAAGTTTCACTTCAACTTAGGAATTAAAAACTAAAACTCAGTTTTGCGTAGTAAGTCATACCATCAAAACCATAAGGTAATGCACGAACAGGGTATTTGAATGCTTGGTTAGTAATAAAATCAAGAGCTTCGTCTTCGCCAAGTTCGTCTGGAGTTACATCAAAGATATTATCAATACCCGCCGATAGCATCAGTTCGTCAGTTAACTGATAACCAAGGTTAACATCAACTAATACTGCTGACTCAACAGTGCTTGTGTCTTTAAACTCACCTGTAGGTGATAACTCATCAGGCAAACCAATGTGGTCATTACCAAAGTATTTAACGTCTGTTTCACCATAATAATTAAAGCGTAGCATGCTGTTGAAATCGCCGCGATCGTATTCAAATGTTAACGTTGCACGCTCACCTGGTTGACCGTCTGTTAAGAAACTACGTTGTAAATCATCAAGGGCAATTGACTCAGGAATCCCTTCCGGTGCATTCACATCATCAATTTCAGTCTCGTTAATGTTACCTGCAAACGTTGCTGAGAAATTACCATCGTACAAATCAGTGCGATACGAAGCGATGATATCAACACCTTTGGTGGTTGAATCAACCGAGTTTGAGAAATAGTTAGCTTGCTGTGCCCCTGTTGCATTAAGTGCAGCGACAGCTTCGGCACTAAATGCCACATCATCCGCAGACATTAAGCTGCCAAGAGTAATTCTGTCTTTAATTGCAACATGATAAAAATCAACGGTCAGTGATAAATCGCTTGTTACGTTATAAACAAAACCTGCACTTAAGTTTTCTGAGCTTTCAAGACCGAGGTTATCAACACCCAGTGCTGAGGGGAAATCAGAGCCTGCTGTTGCCGTAAATGATTGCAGTAATACGCCACCAGCACCTAAATTTGTGGTGTAAGCTGTATACGCACTTTGTTGTAGAGATGGTGCTCTAAAGCCAGAAGAAATGGCACCACGAACGGCAAAGTCATCGGTAATTTCATAACGGGTTGCGAGCTTACCAATGATGTCATCACCGGCATCAGAGAAATCTTCATAACGAAGCGCTGTGCTTACTTGCCATGCGTCAGTGATCAGCGTTTCGGCATTTACATAAAATGCATAACTGTGGCGGCTCTCTTTGTTTGATGCTTCAGGGCGTAAACCGTTATATGCCTGGAAACCACACTCAGCGAATACGCTACTGTCGTTTACCGCAGGGTATGAAGTATCTGAATTAGCTAAACCACACGCATAAGAGGCTTCTTCGCCCGGCACGATCTCATAGTTTTCTTTACGATATTCAGCCCCCACAGATACATATAAAGGCTCGCTGAGGCCAATATCGACAATACCATTGAGGTCTGCATTTATAGTCGTTTGGTCAAATCTAAAACCCCCTGAGTACCCGCCGTTAGGGCCTGCATTTGCAACAATATCAGCATCGCTTGCATCAGGGTTATTCGCCACATATTCAGCAGCATACGACGCATTTAGCGTGTTTTTAGATGTGAAATCATAGCTATTTTCACCATATACGGCAGATACGTCATAGCTCCAATCTGGAGTTAACTCACCGCGCAGTCCAAGTGAAAACGAAATATCTTCGGCTTCGTTATCTATGCGAGGTAAAAAGCCATCGCCATATACTTGCACAACGTTCTTCGCTGCTTGGTCAAAATTACGGTAAAAACCATTACCTAGCGCAGTACGGTTTGAGTATCCGCCAAATGAGTAAAGTTCGGTCTCACCAAAAGGTAACGCCATATTATAAAACACAGAGGTAAATTCGCTATCAGCATTACCTTGTCCCCAGCGAACATCATCAGATAGCGTCCCAGCGGGCACATCAACTGAGCCACCAATATCACGCTCTGCGCGGTTGGTGCCATCCGCATCACGGTATTCCAAAGAAAAGTTAATGAAACCGCCTTCATCGCCTAAGTCGAAGCCACGGTTTAAACCCATTGAAATAGTGTCACCATCGCCTTCACCAGTGCTACCAGCTTGCACATAGCCCGTTGTAACACCGGTTGAATCGTTTAACGATAAGTTGATAACACCGGCAATCGCATCAGAACCATATTGCGCAGCAGCACCATCACGAAGTACTTCAACGCCTTTTAACGCAGTAAGAGGAATCGCATTCATATCGGTACCCGCAGCACCGGCACCTACAGTACCATTTAAACCAAAAATAGATTGGTTATGACGGCGTTTGCCATTGATAAGCACTAACGTTTGGTCTGGCTGTAAACCACGAAGAGTCGCAGGTCTAAATAAGTCAGAGCCATCTGACACTTGCGTACGAGAAAAGTTAAATGAAGGAGCCGTCGCTTGCAGACTTTGGCCCAGTTCAGTGAAACCACCTTTGTTTAAGTCGTCAGCATCAATCAAATCAACCGGCGATGTTGATTCGGTAGCCGTACGATTGGCAACTCGTGAGCCTAATACTGAGATTTGTTCGATGTTTTTATCTGCTTTAGCAGCAGATGCTTGCTCTGCTGCCTGCACTGAAGTCGCAGAAACAGCCACACTAACCGCAACGGCCAGCATACTTAAAGAATGTGTTGTCATGTGTATCCTGTTGATATTCCGGCTTTCCTTAAAACAAAAAAACGCCCCTTTTGGAGAAATTAAGAAAAGCACTAAGCACGTGTTGTTGATTTTAGAAATCACGATTTTTGAAAGTTAACTCAAGCCTGCGAGTTAACTCTTACAAAACATCCTATCAACAAATACACAAAAGGGAAGAAAAATAAGGTACGACTTAGGTATAAACATTCCCATTTGTAGTATTAATAGGACTTTACAAACAGAAATTATTCGTTTTTCAGTAGAAATAAGCAAAATAATGCAACTATCAGCTTATCTCTACTGAGAAGGGAAATGTTTACTGATCTTGCTCAAGCATCGCCAGTTTTTCATCTTCAAGCATTAACGCCATAGTGGCAATCTCAGATAAGCTCTCGTCTAGCGCATTAAAGAAGGTGACAAACCCTTCGCCTAGTTTTTCTGGTTCAGGGTGATTTGCCAGCGCCTGATCCCACATCGCGAAGGTCGTTAGTAAATCGAGAGTTGCTTCAAAATTATCAATAAACAGCTGACCATCTTCGCTTTCATTATCTTGCTGATCATCAGCTTTAAGTAAAAATTGTAAGTCGCTGTGCCAAATATCTTGGTTCACAATATACGCCGCAATATAGCCGCTACAAAAGTCCTGCAATGCTTGGCTTGGCTCATTGCTGTTTACTTCATTTGGGTATAATTCGGCTAAGATTTTCTTTTGTTCAACTTGTGCTTCGGTGATGTTATCAAGCAATTCAATCATCGCATCGCGAGGCTCTGAATCTGTCATTAAGGTGTTGAATACCGCTTCATCATTGTCAGCAATATAATTTGCTAATTCTGATTCCCCAAAAAACTCTGAGCAGGCCAGTAGACCAGACATATAACCAAGCACTTGGTCCAAACTAACTTGATTAGTCTCGCTTTGACTCGCGAGGTAGTTTTTAAACACATCCGAACTTTGTTGATTTAGCATATTGAGCCTTTGCATGTTGGTTTGCTATGGGTGTATTCCTACCCTAGCGAATTCACAAATTTTTGCAACAACTGAAATACTGTCAGCTAGTTACAGTTTTCCTGACCTGACTTTGCACAGGAAACACGCAGCTAATTCGTGTGCCCATTCCTTCTGTACTTTGAATATCAATACAGCCTTGATGTTCATGCACTATGGCATACACCATGGTCATCCCCATGCCGGTGCCTTCTCCAACAGGTTTTGTGGTGTAAAAGGGATCGTATATTTTCGCAATGGTTTCTTCTGACATGCCGGCGCCATTGTCTTCAATATCTATATAAATATGCTGTTCGAGCTCATATACTGCAACAGATATTTCAGCATTTGATTTTTGATTATCACAGGCTTGTTTTGCATTAATTAGGATATTGACTATCACTTGGCTTATTGCAGGTAAGTTACACCAACTTTGTGATATAGGGCTGTACTGGGTATGTAAATTACAATCACGCAGTTGGTTTGCTAATAGTTTTACGGCACTTTTTACTGCATCTGTCATATCAGCAAATTGCTTGTCGTGACCTTTGGGCCGCGAAAAATCTAATAAATTAGCAACAATTTTACTGATCCTTTGCAATCCTTGTGAGGTATCGCTAATTAAGTCAGGTAGCTCTTCGGCTACAAAGCGAAATGAATGCAATTTATTTAGCTCAGTTAATTGCTTACAGAATGTTACTTTATCGGTTTCACTACAAGCAAACTCATCGCACACAGCGAGCAAATCACTAAAGTAATCGCAATAGTTTTTTAAACAATCAACATTACTGATGCTATAGGCAAGCGGGTTATTTATTTCGTGCGCAACCCCTGCGCAGAGTGTTCCTAAAGTAGCCATTTTTTCAGCTTGAATAAACATGGCTTGATGGTGTTTCAAATCAGCAATTTTTTGCTCAAGCTCACTGTTTAATGCCACTAAAATCCTGCTTTTATCTGCAAGCAATTGCTCAGCTTCTTCTCTGGCCGCTTTTTCTAATAAGTAGGCTTGCTTAAAGTCATCCATTTTCATCTCAAACTTTATTTGTCTCTTTTAAAACCTAGCACAAGGCTGGATTTAAGGCTATGTTATTGATTAACGATGATTCACAGTAAAGCGCTATGGCTGAAAAAGTTAGCAAACAACATATTCAGGTTTTATGCATCGATGATGACGAAATCGTCTTGCGGACTCTTTTGCGATTGTTATCAGCGAATAACATCACTGCAAAAGCCTGTGCAGATCCACTTGAGGGACTAAAAATTTTAGCTACCTATAGTTTTGATGTGATTATCTGCGACATGCGAATGCCAAACATAGATGGCGCTGACTTCTTTGCGCAAGCACTCAATATAGACCCTGAGCCTCAACGGATTTTGTTAACTGGTTACTCAGATATCGACAACACCATTGCCGCTGTTAATAAAGGTAGGATCCATGCTTACATTCAAAAACCTTGGCAAAATGAGTTACTGCTGCGCAACATCAGTGATGGCATAGAAAAAACCTCATTAAAGCGCCAAAACAAGCAGTTAGAGCAAAAAATAAAAGCGCAAAATAGCCAGTTAAAAGAGCTAAACAACAACCTTGAGCAAATGGTCGAAAAGCGCACTCTACAAATTCGAAAAGTGCTCAAACAACTAGAAGAAGTAAACGAACGTGAAAAACACGAGCATCGCAGTACCTTTGAGATTTTATATAACTTTATTAATGCCAACCCATACCTTGATGGTATGCAAGCACAAAACATTGCCACTACCAGCAAACAAATTGCTGAACATCTTGGTTTAGATAAAAAACATATTGAAATGGCAGAAATGGCAGGCTACCTAGCACAAATTGGCTTGCTCGCCATGGAGCCTGAGCTTTATAAAAAGCCAACCAGAGAGCTTACAGAGAACCAAAAAAAGTTATTTTACACACACCCTAGTACCGCTCAGCTAATGCTAATGCCCGCTCCCCATTTACATGATGTATCTGAAGCAATTTATTACCAATTTGAACACTACAATGGCTCCGGCACACCTAAGGGCTTAAAAGGTAAAGAAATTCCAATTACGGCAATGATATTAGCTGTAGCGCGTGATTTTTGGCAAGCAATTGCTCATATCACAGTAAATGACAACAGCCGTTATGAAAGCGCACTCGATCAGCTACAATTATATAGCGGTACTCACTACCACCCAAAGATTTTAGAAGTGTTAGGGAGCCTTAAAATCAGCTGTGCTAGTGATCAAAAAGTGGGCACTATGAAGATTCTCACGGCACAGGATCTTAAAAACGGCATGGTACTCGGCCATGCACTTAGAAGCTATGATGGTATCTTGCTTTTACCAAAAGGGCATGTGTTCGGTGCCAAATCAATTGCTAAGCTACAACAACTTGAAACGAAAAAACCAAATCCTTTCAGAATCATGATCAAAAATTAGCGAATAAAGTGATCACATATTCAGCTTACTTCGTTACAATGTGATTTATATTACGATTACTTCTAAAGGAGCACTCAGTGTCGCGATTTTCCGCCATAACCGATAAGCCACATGATGGCCGATTCAACAAAAAAACGGGCATTTTATTGACCAACTTAGGTAGCCCAGATGCACCTACTACCGCGGCACTTAGAACTTACTTGCGCGAATTCTTATCAGATCCTCGCATCGTTGAGATCCCACGTTTTATTTGGATGATCATCCTTTATTGCTTTGTACTTACTTTACGCCCAAAACGCTCAGCGGCACTTTATAAAAGTATCTGGACTGAAAACGGCTCACCATTGACTCACATTACCCGAGAGCAAAGCAAAAAGCTGGCAGCCCTTTTAAAGGAAAAAGGACACCAAGACACCGATGTAGTTATGGCGATGCGCTACGGTAACCCATCAATTGAAGCTGGCCTTGAAGAGCTTCGCGAAAAAGGCATCACACGCGTTATTGTGCTGCCAATGTACCCGCAATATTCAAGCACTACCATTGGTTCAACGTTTGATGCGGTATCAGATGTACTGCGTAAGTGGCGCTGGGTGCCAGAGCTTCACTTTATTAATGGTTATCACGATAACCCTATATACATTGATGCTTTAGCTGCTAGCATTAGCGAAGATTTAAATGCCCACGGCACACCACAAAAGCTAGTGTTTTCGTACCACGGTACACCTAAACAGTTTTTAGAAAATGGCGACCCATACTATTGCTTTTGTATGCAAACTACTCGTTTAGTTGCCGAAAAACTTGGGTTTGAGAAAGACTTTGCTGTAACTACATTCCAAAGCCGTTTTGGTAAAGCAGAATGGTTAAAGCCTTACACTGACGCAACACTTGAAAGCTACCCTGCTGAAGGCATTAAAGATATTGCAATCATCAGCCCTGCATTTAGTGCCGATTGTCTAGAGACATTAGAAGAAATAGAAGGTGAAAATCGCGAAATTTTTGAACATGCAGGCGGTGATAAATACCGTTATATACCTGCATTGAATACCCGTGATGACCATATCAATGCCATGTTTGAAGTGATAAAACCATTACTTAAATAACGAAAGGCCCTAGCTATTATATACAGTAACTAGGGCCTTTTTAATATAGAAACCTGACATCAATCTTTACGTGTCATAACTAAGGTCACCGTACCTGCAACAATTCCCCAAAATGCAGAACCGACCGAGAATAAGGTTAGGTTTGAAGCTGTGACTAAAAAGGTCACGATAGCGGCTTCGGTATAATACGCCTCAGTTAATGCTTGCTGTAAGCTACTGGCAATGGTTGCAAATAGGGCAATGCCTGCCAACGCCAAAATCAATGCCTGTGGCAAGCTTGCTACCAAACCAACTAGCGTAGCTGCAAGGAGCGCCATAATAATGTAAAACACACCACCAGCAATGCTTGCCCAATAACGTTTGCTTGGGTCTTTATCAGCCTCAGGGCTCATACAAATGGCAGCGGTGATGGCCGCAAGGTTAATGGCATAGCCACCAAATGGCGCAATAATCACATTTAATAGCCCGGTAACATTTAAAGCGGCCGACACGGGTGCTTTATAATGGTGTGCTTTTAACACGGCAATACCTGGTAAGTTTTGCGATGTCATGGTCACAATGAATAGCGGCAAACCAACGCTTATCATAGCGTTAAGATCAAACTCAGGAGCAATATAAGCAAACTCACTCATTCTCCATTGCCAACTAGTTGTATCGATTTGCCCCGTTAGACCTGCCATTAAAAAGCCAGCCACAACCACGGCAAGCATAGCAAAACGCGGGAAATAGCGTTTCCCGCACAAATATACGGCCACCATTAAACCAATCACTAAAGGTAGCTCGTTCATAAAATTAAATACATCAATACCAAAATTCACCAGTACGCCAGCAAGCATGGCACAAGCTAGTTGGCTTGGTATCTTGTTCATCATTTTTTCGAATATGCCAGTAATGCCAGACAAAAACACCAGCGCCGCAGAGAACATAAACGCGCCAACAGCTTGATTTAAGCTATACCCTTGGGCACTTGAAATAAGTAGTGCCGCACCAGTTGTTGACCAAGCGATAAGAATGGGCACTTTATAATAATAAGACAAAGCAATTGAGCTCAATCCCATAGCAAGACCGAGCATTAGCACCCAACTAGCAACTAAATCAGGCGTGCCACCTAAAACCATAACAACCTGATAAATAAGCGCTATTGAGCTGGTAAAGCCAATAATAACGGCCACTAACCCCGCAGTTGCTCGGCTGATGAGCTGACTCATGTACACATACTCCATGGCAATTAAAAATCTACCATATCCTATGATTTGCTAAATGGCACTGTACACTTTTGTAGTATTTTAAGATTTGATTACTATACAGATGAGACAAAAAAGGCGTGTTAGTAACACGCCTTCTACAAAATTAAACCACCTCTAAACAAGGCTCTTTGACCACGGTAGGCTTATCGAAAATACCTAAGCGAATGCGAATAAAGTGCAAAATTTCTTTGGCTACATCAATACCCAGTGCACCTTCTAAGCCTTCAAAACCTGGGCTTGAGTTTGCCTCACAAATTTTGAAGTGTTGCTCATCAAACAATAAATCAATGCCCGCTACATCAAGATTAAGTACGTTGGCAGTTTGTGTTGCAAGCCATTCAATTTCTGGTGTAATAGGGAATGACTTACCTGTACCACCGGCACTCACATTGGCTTTAAAGTTTTTACCTTGTGAGTTACGCTCCATACAAGCTACCGCTCTACCACCGATAGTAAGTACTCGCAAATCACGGCCATGGCTGGACTTAACAAACTGCTGTAGAATAATGTTTGCTTGTGGATTTGCAGCCTCAATAAGCTGCATTAAGTCATCAAACTCTTCTTTTGATTTTGATAAAAATACGCCACTGCCCTGCGAGCCTGATAAGGTTTTAATAACCACAGGAAAGCCAATTTGCTTTTCAACTAAATCAATATTCACTGGAAACTTAACCAGCATAGTATTTGGTGTTGGTAAATTACACTCAGCTAGAATTTGCTGCGCGAACAGTTTGTCTTTAACTGTTTCAATTGATTGCGAGCTATTTACACAGTAAACACCCAAGCGCTCAAGGTGGCGAATAATCGCCAGCGCAAAATACGTTGTACTTGCACCCATGCGAGGAATAACAAAATCTGGTAGTTGTACTGACTGGCCATCAATTAAAATACTTTTACCATCTTCACGAGTGATAGTGAGATCAAATTGATCAGGCGAATAAACCTGTAACTCTATACCCTCTTCTTTTGCTGCCGCAAGTAAACGTTCTACTTCATAGGTTTCTTGCTTTAACAAACCTTGGCTATCTTTATAAATGATCCAGCCGCGCATGGTCGGTACCTCTAATCTTGGAGTTTCAGTGACAAAAAAACGCGGATTATGCTCAGCATTAGCAATCGAGTAAAACAAATTAATTTTATCGACACGATAATAAAAGCAACTACTTACTGATTATCTATTGACCAACTTGTTAACTTAAGGTAAAAACTAACAGTAAGTTAACATAAAAACCCGTAAGAGAAACATGTGAACAGGACGCTTGCATTAATCTTTATTTTGCCGCTTACAGCCTTTGCACTGAATGAATGGCATATTCAAAGTGATGGTTTTAAAACAAAACCCAGCACTCAGCAGTTTATTGCCTCTTACAAAGCTGAAGCAGATCAAATAGCCCCGCAGCCAATTGTGAACTTAACTGCGCCCCTTAACCAGTTATCTGACCGCGCACACGATTACCTATATAAACAAGGCCGTTTACCCGAACAGTTAGCAAACACCGCATTCAGCGAGTTTGATTTAGATACCCTTAAAACCTTACAACCCGGCGATAACTTTATTTTAGTAATAGACGAATATCTTAGTTACACCGTAGAGATCAGTAACATTATAGAAGCCAGTAATGGCGATAGAAGTGTGTTTGGGAAGGTCAATGCTCATGCTAAAGCTGACTATCAAGCGGTGATGACCCTCACAGAAAATACCCTACAAGGCCAATTTGATGCCAATAACCAAAGTTATAAATTTCAAAGCCATGGTGAATATGGCTGGGTGACAAAGTTATAGGTTACGAGTTTCGAGATGCGAGATATGAGATATTAGTCTGTAGTAGCGATTTTATATCGCGTCAAAGAGCCTAAATCCTAGCGCCCAGCGCCAAACGTTTTCACTCGTAGGCGTGAAACTTGTTTCGCGCGAAATAAATTTCACGCCTACGATATCGTATTTAACCTTGGCAAGGTCAGCCACAAACTAAATTAAAACTTATGACTTAAAGCTTACAGCTTCCTTTCCCCTCACAGCTTTTCAACTACCACTGGGAATAAACTTGCGCCGTCACTATCGATTGGGCTTAAAATCTCAAGACCAAGGATTTTGGCGATAAGCGGATATACATCTAAATTACTTACTTCATCTACACGTAGGCCTTGTTTAAAGGCAGGTCCGTTGGCAATAAAAGTTGCAGCCATATCTTCGCTATAGGCATAGCCATGAGTGCCCAAATAGCCTGCCATTTTACTATCAGTGAACACACGAGGTGCATCGGTTTGCAAAATAATATCGCCAACTCGCGGGCCTTTATTATAGTGATAACCACGCTTTTGCTGTTCAGTTAGCACGATGTAACGACCCTCAGCCGCTTTTGCGAGCTTTTTACTAAACCCACTGATGTCGGCTTTACTATCTGGTTTTGCATAATATAAAACACGTGGACCGGTGTTTTGCACTATAAAGTTTTCGTCTTGAGGTAGGCTATCAATTTTAATACTAAGGTTTGGATCAACAGACGCCATACCATGATCAGACACAATCACTAGATTAATGTTTTCATCAAGCGCTTTTAAGCGGCTAGATAAATCCGCCATTAAACTATCTAACTTTTGCACCGCATCATAGGTTTCTTTAGCATCAGGACCAAACTCGTGTCCCATGCTATCTACCAGCGAAAAATAACTGATCACCAAACGTGGGCGCTGTGCTTTTGGCAAGCTTAACCACTGAATAATTTGATCAACACGCTTTTGGTAATCACTGTGTTTAGAATAATGATAAAAGTAATCAGGCAGCATGCCGTTAAAGCGCGCATCTGACTCAGGCCAAAAGTAGGTTGCTGCTTTTAAGCCTTGCATTTGTGCGAGGTTCCAAAGCGGAATGCCACTAAACCATGTACTATCGTCTTTCCCTTTACCCATTTTGTAGCAATCGTTGCGCTCAGTATCACAAAAGCGGTTTTCAACAATGCCATGATTAACAGGTAATAAACCGGTGATAATCGACAAATGATTAGGGAAAGTTTTGGTCGGATAAACAGGGCGCATTTTAGTTGCTCTAACACCCTGCTCACTGATTGCTTTTAAATGTTTTGCATGGTGTTTTTCAATGTAATCCCAACGAAACCCATCTATCGAAATAAGTACGACCGATTGTTCTTGCTCCGCTTTTACTATCGAGCTGAACGCTAATAAACTTGCTAAAACTAATTGCCAAATACGCATGCGAAACCCTTTTTAATTCAATTTGTTGATTTGCTCAGTGACTTTATCAAACTGTTTTGAAAATTTTGTGATCATGCTTTCTAGCTTTTTCACACTACGTTTTAAACGTGAACCATTTACTTTAAATCTGTCACTTCCGACATCATTTTTATACAGCCAAAAGGCTTTCCTTTCTAATTAAAGATAATAAAGAAGTGCGTAGAACTGAATAATAT
>NZ_JAKEVN010000097.1:0-16372 GCF_022398505.1 Pseudoalteromonas sp. Isolate3
GAACGTTAGTTTGCAAAATAGGTAAGATTATAGGGTTAGTACTTGTGTGTTTAAAACATAAAAAACTAATACTATTAGTATCTATACTGGTGATTAATGGAGGTACAACACGCTGAAATTAATAGTGTTTAGGCGAATGAATAACGTTGTTTATAAAAAAATTTCAGGCACAAAAAAGCCGCACATAAAGCGCGGCTTTTTCTACTTAATATTGCTATTAAGCTTCAGCGATAACGATTACTTTGATAGTAGCCGATACGTCTGAGTGTACTGCGATTGCTACGTCAAATTCGCCAGTCTCACGGATAGTACCTAGAGGTAAACGAACTTCTGATTTAGCAACTTCAACGCCAACAGCTGAAATAGCTTCAGCGATGTCGCGAGTACCGATAGAACCGAATAACTTGCCTTCGTCACCAGCTTTAGAAACTAGTGTAACTTCAGCTAATGCTTCTAACTTGTCAGCGCGAGCTTGAGCAGCAGCTAGATCTTCAGCGATCTTAGCTTCTAAATCAGCACGACGTGCTTCGAAAGTTTCGATGTTAGCTTTAGTTGCAGGAACTGCCTTACCTTGTGGGAAAAGGAAGTTACGTGCGAAGCCAGATTTAACTACAACCTGGTCACCTAGGCCACCTAGGTTTGCGATCTTGTCTAGTAGAATAACTTGCATGTCTCTACACCTTTTAAAAACTGTTAATCCGCTGCTTACTTATGTAAGTCAGTGTATGGAAGAAGGGCTAAGTAGCGAGCACGCTTGATAGCAGTTGCTAGCTGACGCTGGTATTTAGCGCTAGTACCTGTGATACGGCTAGGTACGATTTTGCCACTTTCTGTAACATAGTTTCTAAGAGTAGCTAGATCTTTATAATCGATTTGTTGTACGCCTTCCGCTTTAAAGCGGCAGAACTTACGACGTCTGAAATAACGTGCCATGAGTAAAATTCCTCAAAAAATTCTTTCTATATGTTGAGCATGCAAGACTAACTGGCTTAAGCCGTTTCGTCCTTCGTGACGGTTTAAAAACCCCGTCACTTGCACTTGTTGCCCAACGTGCAATTGTTGAGTTTGTTGTTGCATTGGCGTGCCGCTGGCAACAACTTGAAGTCTGACATAACTATTACGGTTAAGGTCTGCTTCAACTTGCATCGATTTATGTTCAAGAACAAAAATACAATGCGGTATACCAGCAGGGCTTTGACTATATTTAGGTGTTTTACAAACAACCCCAGATAATGTCAGCTGATTCATATAAGGATTAACCGGTTGGCTCATCTTTTTGTCTCAACTGCAAGCGCCATGCTTGAACTCAAAACGATTAAGCAGCTGGTGCTTCTTTCTTCTCTTCTTTCGCAAGAGGAGATGCTTCAGTTACAGCGTCTTTAGTACGCATAACTAAGTTACGAAGCACTGCATCGTTGTAGCGGAAAGTAGTTTCTAGCTCGCTGATTACTTCAGTAGGTGCTTCAACGTTCATAAGAACATAATGAGCTTTGTGAAGCTTGTCGATTGGGTAAGCCAATTGACGACGGCCCCAGTCTTCAAGACGGTGGATAGTACCACCAGCTTCAGTGATAGAACCAGTATAACGTTCGATCATACCAGGTACTTGCTCACTCTGATCAGGGTGAACCATGAATACGATTTCGTAATGACGCATGGATATTCCTTACGGTTAATAGAGCCTTCTACCGTTTCGGCCAGTCGGTTTAAGGCAAGGAATTAAATTTAATAAGCCGAAATGAGCGCGCATTTTACGCTTAGATTGATAATTAAGCAAGATAAAACAGCAGAGCAAATAAGATTCTTGTGCTGATTGCTATTTTCTAAACTGCAAATCTAAGCTGAAAAACAAAAAACCCAGCCGAGGCTGGGTTTTTGAGATTCTGAAAACTAAAATTACTTGATTTTAGCTTCTTTGAAAATCACGTGTTTACGAGCTTTAGGATCGTATTTTTTGATTTCCATTTTTTCAGGCATGTTACGCTTGTTCTTGTCGGTAGTGTAGAAAAAACCAGTACCAGCAGTTGAAACTAAACGGATCTTATCGCGCATGATTCAGTTCCTTAAACTTTTTCGCCACGAGCACGGATTTCTGTAAGAACCGCGTCGATGCCTTTTTTATCGATAATACGCATACCTTTAGTAGTAGTGCGTAGTGTTACAAAACGTTTTTCACTTTCAACCCAAAAACGGTGAGTTTGTAGGTTAGGTAGGAAACGACGTTTAGTCGCGTTTCTCGCGTGTGAACGGTGGTTACCAACCGCTGGACGCTTACCTGTAACTTGACATACTTTAGACATGTCTATATATCTCCAATAACTTCGCTCGAGCTTAATTTTCCCTTAGGCCAGTATTTGTGCCCCGGGATAAATCGAAGGGCGCTCTTTATACAGCTTATACAGGCAAAGATCAAGTAACAGATCTTATCCAATCAGCTCATGTGTAAATTTGATAGCGGCTAATTATAATGATCGAATGCCCTTAGGGAAAGTAAAAACTGCATTTAAATTAAACTAATTTCTAAAATCGCCCTAAACTGCTCATTTTTAACACACTCCTGCCTTAGCTCCGCTTAAATTAATCCCCTTTCGGCAAACGATACACAATTTTCACCACCCACTATGATGTGATCCAGTACATTTATATCTATTAAGGCTAAAGCTTGTTGTAATTTTGTAGTGATCAATTTATCGGCCTGACTTGGCTCTGCTACCCCACTTGGATGGTTATGGGCAAGAATCAGTGCCGCCGCATTATTACGTAGTGCAGCTTTAACAACTTCACGAGGATAGACGGAAGCCGCATTAATAGTGCCATAAAAAAGCACTTCGTCTTTTATCAATTGGTTTTGACTGTCCAAGTACAGCACCATAAATACTTCTTGCTGTAAGCCACGCAACTGAATAGTTAAATAGTTATACACAGCCTGTGGCGAATTAAATAGTGCCTCGCGTTTACATTGCTCAAGCATATAGCGCCGGCTCAACTCAAGCACAGCTTGGAGCTGCACATATTTAGCGGCTCCTAACCCCCTTTGTGAACAAAACTCTTGTTCAGTGGCATTAAATAAATTGTGCAGGGTGCTATTTATATCTAGTAGGTGCTCGGCCAACTCAATGGCATTCATACCCGGCACGCCGGTACGTAAAAATATCGCTAATAGCTCAGCGTCTGAGAGTGCTTTTGCGCCTTGGGCGAGTAACTTCTCCCGCGGCCTTGCTGATAAAGGTAGATCGGTTAACGGCATTGCTTCATCCTTAAAACAACTATTCCATTTAATAAACTGTACTATAAAATCGCGTTTTTTCCTGTAAGAAAAAAGAAAACTTCATGCTATCGGTAAAGATTTGCTATCGTTAGCCCATATCGACAAAGGTTAAATTTCACGTAATGACAAAATCAGTAAATAAAAAAATCCTGCTAGGTATGAGTGGTGGTATTGCAGCCTATAAATGCGCAGAGCTTGTTCGCCGTTTAAAAGATAAAGGCTGTGAAGTAAAAGTCGTCATGACCGACTCAGCAAAACACTTTATTACTCCTTTAACTATGCAAGCGGTAAGCGGTGAGATTGTTTCTGATTCATTACTCGACCCTGCAGCAGAAGCCGCAATGGGTCATATTGAGTTTGCCAAATGGGCAGACCTTATTTTAGTCGCCCCTGCAACCAGCAATATTTTAGCGAAAATGGCGATGGGTATTGCAGATGACTTACTGACAACCCTACTACTAGCCACCCCTGCAAAAGTCGCGGTTGCACCTGCCATGAACCAACAGATGTACGCCCACCCAGCTACACAAGCAAATATTGCCACACTTAGTGAACGCGGCGTTGCTATTTGGGGCCCAGGTAAAGGTGAGCAAGCCTGTGGTGATGTAGGCGCAGGACGTATGTTAGAGCCTCATGAGTTAGTCGCGCTGTGTACACAACCTGAGGTTGAGCCTTTACTTGCAGGCAAAACCATCACGATCACAGCAGGACCAACCCGAGAAGCCCTCGACCCAGTTCGTTATATTTCTAATCACAGCTCTGGCAAAATGGGTTATGCCCTTGCTGAAGCTGCACTTGCGTTAGGTGCAAAGGTAAACCTGATTTCAGGCCCAGTGACAATTAAAGCACCTGCTAATGCCCTGCTTACTAATATAGAAAGTGCTGAGCAATTACTCACCGCCTCGATGGAGCTAGCCGCGCAATCGGATGCCTTTATCGGCTGTGCAGCGGTGGCAGATTACCGTGCAGCAGCGATTCATGAGCAAAAAATGAAAAAGCAAGGTGATGAACTAACCCTTACCTTAGTTAAAAACCCAGATGTCATAGCTAACGTCGCCGCGCTGAACGAAAACCGTCCTTATACAGTTGGTTTTGCTGCCGAAACCCAAGATGTTGCCAGTTACGCACAAGGTAAATTAAAGAATAAAAACCTCGATATGATCTGCGCAAATGACGTATCAAAAGAAGGCCTTGGCTTTAATTCTGATCATAATGCTTTAACACTGTTCTGGCACAATGAGCAGCTAGATTTAGCAATGGGAAGTAAAAAAGATTTGGCCATGAGCGTAATGACTGAGCTTGCCAAGCGTTTGTAAAAATGCTGGAAAGAAACTGAATAAAACATTAACATAAGCCACTCATTTGCACAAAAAATGGCTTGTCTGACTCCCAACAGCGCAAGTAATAAATTATAAGAAAGGAATGGTCATGCCTGCGACAAAAAGAAGTAATCGCAAAGAGCAGATTCTGCAAGCACTCGCACAAATGTTAGAAACCAGCCCAGGTCAACGTATCACAACCGCAAAACTAGCGGCGGAGGTAGGTGTGTCTGAAGCTGCGTTATATCGTCATTTCCCGAGTAAAGCACGGATGTTTGAGGGCCTAATCGAGTTTATTGAAGATACTCTGTTATCACGCATTAATCTCATTTTAGAAAATGAGAAAGAAAGCCAAACTCGAGTCTACAATATTTTGCTGTTATTGTTAGCCTTTGCAGAGAAAAACCCAGGCATTACCCGTATTTTGACCGGTGATGCCTTACAAGGTGAACAAGAGCGTTTACGTGAACGAGTACAAGGCTTATTCGAGAAGCTAGAAACTCAATTCAAGCAAGTGCTACGCGAGCGCAAACTTCGCGAAGGCAAAGCATTCCAATCAGACGAAAGCACCCTAGCCAATTTCTTACTCGCCTATGTTGAAGGTAAGATGAACCAATTCGTGCGCAGCGACTTTAAAGCAAAACCAAGTGCGCAATTTGAAAAACAGTGGCCAGAACTACAGAAGATTTGGTTGTAGGAAATTAGCCGTAGGCGCGATCTCATATCGCGCAGCGGTGTAATTAAAATACGCGGGGTAAACCCGCTGCTACCCTTTTAACAAAACCTACCGACAACTTTTTTAGCTTATGGCTGATAGCTTAAAGCTTACAGCTATCAGCTCAACTCCCCAAACACGCCACTTATCGTATCTACTCGAATTGTTTATTAAAAACGCTACACTGGGTGCGTAAATTTTAAAAACAACGAGAAAGACTAATGAAAGCGCAATTATCACTTTTGAGCTTAGCCTTGGTGACAAGCCTTGGTAGTGCACATGTTAGTGCGAAAGAGGCTCTGCAATTTAAAGACGTGTTTGATTTTAAATACGCAAAAGGCACCCAACTTTCTGAAGACGGCCAAATTCTTAGCTTTAGTGCAGACCCTTATCGCGGTAATGCTGAAGGTCAGGTTTATACGTTAAACAATAACCACCTACTTACCAGCGTTGAGCGCGGTACTCGCCCTACTATTAATAAAGCGGCAAACTGGGTGGCTTTTACTCAGGTACCTACCCTACTTGAAAAAGAAACCACCAAGAAAAAAGACCAGCTGAAAAATAACCTTGTTTTAGTAAATACTAAAAATGGCGAGCAACAGACTTTTAACGATGTAAAAGACTATGCGTTATCGGATGATGGTATATGGCTTGCCTATCGACTAGATAAGAAAGCAGAAAAAGCAGATAAAAAAGACGGCGAAGAAAAAGACGAAAACAGCAGCGAAATCAAGCCAGATAAAAAAGATAAAAGCTTTGATTTAGTGCTTGTTAATCTTCAAGACAAAACCACTCACACTGTAAATAATGTATTTAGCTATGCGATTAGCAGTACAGGCGAGCAATTATTAGCAAGCCAAAGCTACAGTGATGGTGCCGACAACCAAGTTGTATTAGTTGATCTTAATAATGACTTTGCAACTAACGTGTTGATTGATGAGCCTGGTGTTGTTGCAAATAAAATTGCATGGCAACCAAACAGCAATACCGCAGCACTATTAATTGGTAATTATGTTAATGATGATACAAGACGTCGCGATCACAGCTTACAGCTTTTACAAAACGGGGCTCTTTCAACCATTAACTCAGCAGATAGCAGCTGGACTATCGGCAAAACAGCATCATTAAAATGGTCTGAAGATGGTGCTCGTTTATACTATGAAAACCACCCTAAACTCGCCGCTAAATCTGTCTTGAAAGAATACAAAGATGAAGCCTCTTTATATGATTTCGATACCATACGCGACCAGAAGGGCCTAAACGTTTGGCACAATAAAGACGCTGAAATTAAGCCTCGCGAAGAGCAGCAATGGAACAAAGCGAATAAGCTTCGTCACTACCAAGCTGTGTATCATATAAATGGTCAGCACGTTGTGCAGCTAAGCACACCAAACATGCCAGAAGTTTCGCTTAACACTAATCGCGAAGCACTATTAGGCTATTCAGACCGACCTTACTTAGAGCGCGTTATGTATGGTGGTTTTTATGCAGATTACTTCAGTGTTGATGTTAAAACCGGTAAACAAACAGCTATCGTCAGCGACTATCCATTTAGACCAAGCCTTGCGCCAAATGGTCAATTTGCAGCATTTTTCCAAGATAGCCAAGTTCAGCTAAAAGATTTAGGTAGCAACAAGGTTTCGACCTTATCTAAAGCAATTAACGCTGTTTTTGCTGATGATAAACATGACTACCCATCACCTCAGCCGGGTTATGGTTTTGCGGGCTGGTTGAATGACAGCAGCCAAGTATTGGTTTACAGCAAATTTGATATTTGGGCTTTTGATGTCGCATCACAAAAGGCAACGCGCTTAACTCAAGGTAAAGAAACTAACACCCAATATCGTGTTATTAAACTTGATAAAGACCAAGTTGGTTTTGCCAAAGATGAAACATTATTGCTAAGCGCAACCAACGTGCAAGATAAGCAAACAGAGATTGCCAAACTTGACTTATCGAGCAATAAAGTCAGCAAAGTACTTTCGGGTAAAAAGCGCTATGACGTAGTGAAAAAGGCTAAAAATGCCGACAAATACCTATTTACTGCACAAACATACCAGCAATTCCCTGATTACTACCAAACTGATTTTAGCTTCAAAAAGCCACAACGTGTTACTAACCTAAACCCGCAAATTAGCAACTTTGCATGGGGTGAAAAACCTGAGCTTATTAGCTACAAAGGGTTTGATGGTGAAGATTTACAAGGCGTATTAATTAAGCCTGCAGGCTATAAAAAAGGCGATAAGGTTCCTGTAGTTGTGTACTTCTACCGCTATATGAGCCAACGCATGTATGACTTCCCGAAAATGGAGTTAAATCATCGCCCTAACTTCCCGATGTTTACCTCAAATGGCTATGCGATTTTCTTACCTGATATCCGTTTTGAGATTGGTCATCCTGGTAAATCATCAACGCAAACTATGATCAACGCAACTCAAAAGTTAATTGATTTAGGCATTGCTGATCCAGATAAAATTGGTTTACAAGGTCACTCTTGGGCAGGCTACCAAAGCGCCTTTATGATCACTCAAACAGACATGTTCAAGGCCGTTGTATCAGGTGCGCCAGTATCTAATATGACCAGTGCTTACAGCGGTATTCGCTTAAAATCAGGTCTTGCCCGTCAGTTTCAATACGAAACAGGGCAAAGCCGTATAGGCAAAACTTTATTCGAAGCGCCAGAGCTATATATCGAAAACTCACCGGTGTTCTTTGCCGATAAAGTGAATACCCCAATTCTGATTATGTTTGGTGACAAAGATGATGCAGTGCCATGGCACGAAGGGGTTCAATACTACTTAGCTCTTCGCCGTGCCGGTAAAGATGCAACCTTCTTACAATACGAAGGTGAACCACACCACTTGAAGAAATTCCCTAACCAAGTGGATTTTTCGGTGCGCATGATGGAATATTTTGATCATTACTTAAAAGGTAAACCTGCTGCTAAGTGGATCAAAAACGGCGTCCCTTTTATTGAAGAATAAACAATAAGCTGAATTTCAGCTTAATGTCCCCCTCCCCTAGAGCCAGCATTATTGCTGGCTTTGTTCGAAAAAATCAATCACACCATCTATTTTATCGATTTTATCAATCGATTTAAACCCCAGTTTGTAAGTGGAAAGTTAATCAGAACAACTCTATATTTCACCCAACTTCTAACTGGAGACAACACAATGTTAAAAAAATCAACTTCAGCTTTCTCTAAAGTCGCTGTTGCAGTGTCACTGTTGGTGGCAACAGGCGTACAAGCTACGAACGAAATAAAATCAAACCAATTCTGGTGGCCAGAGCAATTAGACCTTAGCCAACTTCGTGCTCATGGCGCAGAGTCTGATCCTATGGGTCCATACTTTAATTACAAAAAAGAATTCTTAAAATTAGATCTAAATGCGGTAAAAGCCGACATTGAGAAGGTACTGACTGACTCTCAAGACTGGTGGCCTGCTGATTACGGTCACTACGGTCCATTCTTCATCCGCATGGCGTGGCACGCATCAGGCACTTACCGTACATTCGATGGCCGTGGTGGTGCTGGCGGTGGTCAACAACGTTTCGACCCACTAAACAGCTGGCCAGATAACGCAAACCTTGATAAAGCGCGTCGTTTACTTTGGCCAATAAAGCAGAAATATGGCCGCAGTATTTCTTGGGCTGACTTAATGGCACTAACGGGTAACGTTGCACTTGAATCAATGGGCTTCAAAACTTTCGGTTATGCCGGTGGTCGTGAAGACGATTGGGAACCAGACTACGTATACTGGGGCCCTGAAGGCAAAATGTTAACTGACGAACGTCGTGACAAAAAAGGCAAACTAAAAGGTCCACTAGCGGCAGTTGAGATGGGCTTAATCTATGTAAACCCTGAAGGCCCACACGGTAATCCTGATCCACTTCTTGCAGCAGAAGATATTCGTTTATCTTTCGGCCGCATGGCAATGAACGATGAAGAAATCGTTGCCCTAATCGCCGGTGGTCACAGCTTTGGTAAAGCTCACGGTGCCAAAAAAGCGACCTGTTTAGACAAAGAACCTGCAGCAGCGGGTATCGAAGAACAAGGCTTAGGTTGGAAAAATAAATGTGGTAAAGGCCATTCAGAAGATACCATCACTTCAGGTCTTGAAGGTGCATGGACTGTGACACCAACACGTTGGTCAATTAACTACCTTCAAAACTTGTTCAGCTTTGAATGGGTTAAAACCAAGAGCCCAGCAGGTGCAACTCAGTGGATCCCTGAAAAGGGTCAAGCATCTAATCTTGTGCCAGATGCACACATCAAAGGTAAGCGTCATGCACCTATCATGTTCACAACCGATATCGCGTTAAAAGCGGATCCTGAGTTCCGTAAGATCTCAGAACGTTTCTTAAACGACCCGAAAGAGTTCGAACTCGCATTTGCTAAAGCATGGTTCAAACTAAACCACCGTGACATGGGCCCACGAGCTCGTTACTTAGGTGACTTAGTGCCAGAAGAAGTATTAATTTGGCAAGACTACATCCCTGCGGTTGACCACAAACTAGTAGACAGCAAAGATATCGCGTCACTTAAAGCTAGCATCTTAGATTCAGGTTTATCTGTATCTGAACTAGTCCGTGTTGCTTGGGCATCAGCAGCAAGCTACCGCGACACAGATATGCGTGGTGGTGCAAACGGTGCACGTATTCGTTTTGCTCCGCAAAAAGATTGGCCGGTAAACAACCCGAAAGAAGTGGCTAAAGTACTTAGCAAACTTGAGAAAATCCAAACTAAGTTCAACAAAAACGCATCTGGCGGTAAAGAAATTTCACTAGCAGATATGATTGTTCTTGGTGGTGCGGCTGCAATCGAAAAAGCAGCAAGCGACGCTGGTTTCTCTATCGCAGTACCATTCAAGCCAGGTCGTATGGATGCATCATTAGAAATGACTGACGTTGAATCATTCGAAGTGCTTGAGCCAACGGCAGATGCGTTCCGTAACTACTATAGCTCAGCATGGAAATCACCGGCTGAAATGCTTGTTGAACGTGCTGATTTATTAAGCTTATCAGTACCAGAAATGACTGCACTACTAGGTGGTATGCGTGCTCTTAACGCGAATACTGACCAAACTAAACACGGTGTATTCACGAAAAAACCAGGCACATTAAGTAACGATTTCTTCGTTAACCTACTCGATATGTCAACGAAGTGGTCTAAATCTTCTGAAGAAGGTGTTTACGAAGGCCGTGACCGTAAGTCAGGCAAACTTAAGTGGACAGCAACACCTGTAGACTTGATCTTTGGCTCCAACTCAGAGCTTCGTTCAATTGCTGAAGTGTATGCATCTGACGATGCTAAACAAAAGTTCGTTGATGATTTCGTAGCAGCGTGGACTAAAGTAATGACGCTAGATCGTTTCGACCTACGTTAATATATTTTCGCAACCAACAAAGCCGCTAAGTTAGCGGCTTTTTTATTTTTCGTTAATAATTTACTCGACAAGCCAGCAGTTTACGTTAAAAATAAAACTTTATTACTATTTTTATTTGGATACAGGCACCAGGGATGATTACGCGCTTTATACTGCTTTTTGTTATCTACTCAATATGCCTAACTTTGGCTAATCAAAGCCGCGCCGATAACTCCCCTATTGTTAATATTAACCAACGTAGCATTGACCTCACCCAATTTGATATGAGCTATTTTATTGATGGCTCTGGCACTATGCCTCTTTCACAAGTTCAGCTGCAAAGTTTTATAAACAGTCAAAACAAGCTCACTTTAGGCACGAATGCCAAAACAACATGGTCAAAAATAGTTATAAAAAATACCTACAGCGACACCCTGCGCTTATTTGTACATAACCCAGATGCCTATCACTTAGAAGAAGTGAGCTTTTACGAAACGCAAGCAGGGCAACTGATAAACCAATCGGTCATTCAGCTTGATAAAGCAGGACCTAAAACCAACATGTTTGGTGGTAGTGCCGTATTTTCGTTTTATATTGCACCCAATCAGCAAAAAACAATTTACATAAAAAGCGTGACCTTTTCTCATCAATGGTTTGCACTCGCTATTTTTGATGAAGAGCACTCAAAACGTGCTCTTGTAGGGAATGGTAATTATATTGCTCTACTTGTTGGGATGATGTTAGCACTGATGATTTATAACTTTTTCTTGTATTTATCGGCACGTAAAATCGAGAACATCGTTTACGCCCTTTACCTTATTTCTGGCACAGTTTGGGTGGCGCTATCTTATGGTGTTGCCGCTAACTTTTTCGGTATTTTTAGTGCCGAACTATTACAACTCAATTCTAACTTGCTAAGTATGCCAAGCTTTTTAGTGATCTTTGTAATGCTTATTTTCGAAACCAAAAAGCTCTACCCTAAAGAGCATATTGCACTTTCGATTATTTTGTTCTTACTCGTTGCGGACTTTGTTTATAGCTTGTTCGATATTGTAGGTGCATTAAAACCTGCCAGCAGCTTGGCTGCATTAATGATGACTGTGACATTTGGAGTATCTATTTCGCTGTGGCGCAAAGGTAACGCGCTGGCAAAATACTTTTTGCTCGGCCACTCTATGTTCGTTATTTTCAATATGCTGGCGGTGCTTTATTACAAAGGGATCAGCGACGCAAACGTGATTAATAGCCACGGTGTTGGCATAGGTATTTTGCTCGAAGCGTTAATGATGGCGTTTATTCTTTCCTATCGAATTAAGAGCCTCGAAAAAATTAAAGCACAGCAAACTGAGCTCAACCGCTTGGTCGATACAGACCCTATGACAGGCCTGTATAATCGCCGTTACTTTGACAGAAAAAGTGAAGAACTGATTGCCGCGATGGCAACCAATCAGCAAGAGTTTACCCTCCTAATTGCTGATCTCGACCACTTCAAAAACATTAACGACACATACGGCCACGATGTTGGCGATAAAGTTATTATCGCATTTGCCAACATACTCACCTCAGAACAAGGCCTTGCTGATATAGCCTGCCGTTACGGCGGCGAAGAGTTTGTGTTACTACTCAATTGTAACCTACTTGATGCAAAGCTAGTTGCCGAGCGAATTCGCCAAAAGGCGCAAGAAACCTACATCACTATTGATGAAGTGCAAACCGTGCAGTTTACCGTGAGTATTGGTATACACAGCGTAGCTCACTCTTCAACAACCGTGAAAGAAACCCTCACCGTTGCCGACAAAGCATTGTATAAAGCGAAAAGTAACGGCCGTAATTGTGTTGAAGTGGCTGCTTAGACGGGAAAAGTTTCAAGTTTCAAAGTAACTTAAGGCTTTAAAACGATTAGCTAAAGTGAATAATGGTTGTTCCAGGTTGCTTTTTAGCTTGGTACATAGCCGCATCGGCTTCTTCAATTAACTGATTCGCTGCGTACACACCATCTCCTAGAAAATGCGCTGTCACACCTATACTCGCTGTAACCTCAATTGATATACCTTTAGAACTAAATGGTTTTGTAAACTGAGCCGCAATTTTATGCGCTAAGCGATTCAAAATCATCGTATTAGTTACTCCTGATATAGTCACTAAAAACTCATCGCCGCCCATTCTTACTACATAGTCGGTACTTCTAACGGCGGCTTGAAGTTGCTTTGCAACCCATACTAAAACTTCATCACCTATTGCATGGCCATATTGATCGTTGATTTGTTTAAACTCATCCAAATCGATATAAATAAAGCCCATTCCCTCAGCCACATCACCATTTTCACTAAATACATCATTCAATAATTGCTCTAGATAACGACGGTTCGGTAATTGGGTAAGCGGGTCAAGGTTAGCAAGCTCAATCAACGCCTGTTCTTTATTTTTTCGAGCTGAAATGTCACGCACAATCGCAAGAAGATAACTTTTTCCTTGATGGTCGATATAACAAACACTCACTTCAGTTGGAAAAGTATGACCATCTTTATGTTTTAAGCACGACTCAAAAATAGTGGTTTCTTGGGCTTTTATTCGCGCTACCCTATCCAGCCATTTGCTATTCGTATCATAGTCTGGGTTAATATCTGGCACAGTCAGTTTTAGTAGCTCTTCTTTTTCATAACCTAAGCACTTGTAAGCTAATTGATTACAGTTAAGAATTTGACCAAACTGAGGGTCTGCAATAAACATGGCATCATTTGATTTATCAACCAAATATGTCAGTAGAATATCTGCTGCCGCCTCTTTATTGACCGTTGTTAAATCAATTATCTGTGAAATATAACGAACGACATTACCGTCATTATCTACCTCAGCGACAATGTTCAGCTGGCAATAAATAGAATGCCCAAGCTTATGCTTGTAACGCTTTTCGATTTGTAATGGCTGCTCAGGGAACTGATTAAGCTTGGCACGAATAGTTTTATTTAACTCCCTGTCATCAGCATGAGTTATAACAACATCATCTGCGTACACTTCATCGCCTTCATAACCTAATAATTGTTTTAGTGCCGGGTTTGCATATTCAAGTTTACCGCTAGGCGAAGAAACAGTAACGGGGATAGGTGTAATTTCTATTAACCGATAAACAGGGTTAATAAACATCTGTGCGTCGTTAAGCTTCATGGGCAACTCGAGTCCAATACATTATTACTACTCAGCAAAATGAAAGAATAGACTATAAATTAGCTATCAGCTATCAGCTATCAGCTATCAGCTATCAGCTATCAGCTATCAGCTATCAGCTATCAGCTATCAGCTATCAGCTATCAGCTATCAGCTATCAGCTATCAGCTATCAAAATTATGTAGGGCGTCATTTATGGCGGCAAGTATTGATTTTAGGTGCTAGGTGCTAGGTGCTAGGTGCTAGGTGCTAGGTGCTAGGTGCTAGGTGCTAGGTGCTACCAGCATAGTTTGACTTTTTATGAATGCGATAGATTTTATTCAGCGCACTTATCATCACTGACTCGTATGAAACTAAGCTCTTCCTTAATCTGCTGCTTTAGAGAATCATTGGAGACTTTTTGTATATTAGTCCTAAGCATTTCTAGCGCGTAATCACCTTCAACAAGCAAAAGAGAGCTTAATGCAGAAGATCCAACAAAGGTATTTTGATTGTTAATCAATAGCTCAATCAACATATCAACATCTTCACGTTCGCCTAATAACCCGAGCCCACTGATTGCAGAATCCTTTAAAACATTCTCATCCGAGTTAATCATTTTAATGATGTACTTACGAGCACGGCTTTTATTCACGTTAGCATCAAAGCATCTATTCTTAAGGTTTAACCTCCACGTTAGAGAAGATAAGCGAATTAAGTTGTCATTTAGTAAGTGCTTTTGACTAGTATTATTCCAAATATCATTCAAAACCGTGTTGTATATTTCTGGATTAAACCCTCGACTAGACCAACCGATTGATATTAAGTTTGCAACAGAAAATACAGCAGCCCTATAACGTGTATCCCAGTAAGAACCAAGCTCTATATTTTGCACTGAGGTATCGGCTTTCAATATCGCTTTTTCCAAATCTGATTGCCACTGCCAACTAACATCATCAGCATGCGAATGAGATGTAATCACCAGTAGAAAAGAAAGTACTAAGTAAGCTTTAAAGCTGTTCATAGAATAATAAACTCGTTTCTGAGGTATCAATCGGAGTAATAAATTCATCTTCATATTCTGGATAAAATTTATATACTTTATTCATCTATTACTCCATTAATAACAGCCTCGCGCTAAAGCACGACCTACAAGCAAGTGCTAACCTAGCTCCTAGAGCCTAGCTCCTATGCCATAACCACTAATACCTTTCCCCTAGTAACTTGCAACTCGCAACTAGCAACTAGCAACTCAAATCAACAATACTGCCCTGCTGCAAAGCCGCAGCTCCAAGCATATTGGAAGTTGTAGCCGCCTAACCAGCCGGTGACATCGGTTACTTCGCCGATGAAATAAAGGCCCTGTGACTTTTTCGCTTCGAAGGTTTTTGAGCTTAACTCGTCGGTGTCTACACCGCCAAGCGTGACTTCGGCGGTTCTGTAACCCTCTGTGCCGTTGGGTTTAATTTGCCAATTATGAACGTAGTCATGTAACGCGTCGATTTGCGCATGGCTTAGCTGGTTTACATTGCAATCTGGAATAGCCTTGGTGTCGTGCAGCATTTCAACAAAACGCTTTGGTAAAATTGTCGCAAGAGTATTTTTTAGTGACTTTTGCCCTTGGCTTTGACGCCACTGCTCAAGCTGCTGTTTTAAATCGAGCTCGGGTAACAAGTTGATGTACACAGTTTGCCCTGCACGCCAAAAAGAGCTGATTTGCAAAATCGCTGGGCCCGAAAGGCCACGGTGAGTAAACAGGATGTTCTCTTTGAACTGGGTGCCATCTTCACTGCTAACCAGACAAGGAATACTGATCCCCGATAAACCTTCAAAGCGATCTTTATCGTGCTGGTGCAAAGTAAATGGCACTAATGCCGCCATGGTTGGTAACACTGTTAAACCAAATTGATCTGCAATTTTATAACCAATTGGTGTTGCACCGAGCTTAGGCATGGTTAACCCACCGGATGCAACAACTAACGACTCGCATTGATAGCTGTCTTGCTCGGTAATAACTTCATAACCAGCATCTGTTTTGGTCACACTGAGTACTTCGTTACGCAGCGCTATGTTAACTCCCGCCCACTCGCACTCAGTTAAAAGAATATCGACGATATCTTGTGCGCTGTTATCGCAGAATAACTGGCCCAGCGTTTTATGGTGATAAGCCAAACCGTGACGGTCCACCAGCTCAATAAAGTCATGTTGGGTATAACGGCTTAAACACGATTTTACAAAGTGAGGATTGCCACACAAGTAATTGTCTGGGCTTGCGTTTTCATTGGTGAAGTTACAACGACCACCGCCGCTGATTAATATTTTACGGCCCGGCTTTTTGCCCATATCAAGCACAGTAACATTGCGACCACGGTAGCCTGCTTGTGCAGCACACATCAAACCTGCGGCACCGGCGCCAATCACAATTACGTCTACTTGGGTCATTACTCATACTCACTAAAAAAATTTAGCTGATTATAACAAGTTATTTTCGCTGCAGTGTTAACAGTACGGTGTTTTTACAAAAAAGATAAAACCAAAAAACGAAATAAAGTAAAAACTC
>NZ_JAKEVN010000098.1:0-16340 GCF_022398505.1 Pseudoalteromonas sp. Isolate3
TTATTAAATTGATTATAAGTTAAACAAAGGAAAGTACATGTTTTTAGACTACTTTGCGCTAGTCATGCTCGTGTTTGTGACGGTTGTAATATTTTATGGTGTAATCGCTATCCACGATATTCCCTACGAAATTGCGAAAAAACGTAATCACCCTCATCAAGATGCTATCCATTATGCAGGCTGGGTTAGCCTATTTACACTGCATGTATTGTGGCCATTTTTATGGGTTTGGGCCACATTATGGCGTGATGACCGCGGTTGGGGCTTCAACCAGATTCAAAAGGAACAAGAAGACTTAGCTGAGAAGGTGGCTAGTCTGACAGCCACAGTCGCAGCACTACAAGCACAGGTTAATGCTCAATCGAATAATAAAGAGAAATAAAATATGGATTTGTTATTAATACTCACATATACCGCATTGTGCATAGGCATATTTAAAGTTTTTAAGATCCCGCTTAATAAATGGACCGTACCCACAGCAGTACTCGGTGGTGTGGTGCTGATTGGCGCTTTAATTCTTTTAATGAACTATAACCACCCACATTCAAATATGGCTAGCAGTGCCTATGTCACAACGCCGATTGTGCCAAATGTACGTGGCACGGTAGAAGAAGTTGCAGTGAAGCCAAATCAGCCAGTTAAGAAAGGTGACTTACTATTTCGTCTAGACGACACCTTGTATCGAGCAAAACTAAATCAAGCAATTGCGGCTTTACAAGATGCAAAGCAGTCAGTTCTTGGTTTGGAAGCGGCCTATAAATCAGCGCAAGCAAGTGCTCTGATGGCTAAAGCTGAATATGACCGCAGCAAGAAAGAATACGAGCGCTATGAAAAAGGCGCAAAAAGCGGTGCTTACTCAAAAGGCCAAGTTGATAATAAATTAGGTGTATACTTAGCAGCAAAGGCAAGTTATGAAGCAGCACAAGCAGAAGAATTACGTCAGAAGCTGGCATTTGAATCAGAAATAAACGGCGAACAAACCAAAATCGCTGCTGCTCGCGCTAATTTAGAGCAAGCACAATTTAACTTAGATAGCACCCGCGTACATGCACCAACCGATGGCTATGTTACACAACTTACATTACGTCCTGGGATGATTGCGGTCCCTATGCCACTACGGCCGGTAATGACTTTTGTGCACAAAGAAGACACTGTTTATGTAGCTGCGTTTAGACAAAATTCGCTATTAAGACTTGAACCAGGCTATAAAGCTGATTTTATCTTTAAAGCAATTCCTGGTAAAACATTTGCGGGCGAAGTAATCGATGTGTTACCCGCTATTGGTGAGGGACAAGTACAAGCACAAGGCACACTTATGGGCAGTGAGTTTTTTGCCCGTCAAGGCCGCGCTATTGTCACCTTAAAAATTACAGATGATATGAGCCAGTACCATCTTCCACAAGGAACAAGCACTGAGGTAGCTGTTTATTCTGAACACTTCGAACATGTCTCAGTGATGCGTAAAGTGTTGATCAGAATGAAAAGTTGGCAAAACTACCTATTCTTAGATCACTAAAGTAGGCAATTACCAATAAAAAAAGGCGCTAATTAGCGCCTTCTTACTATCTAACTAAAGTTACTTAGTTAGGTCATCGAAGAATTTCTTTACACCGTCAAAGAAACCTTTTTCTTTTGGACGGTTTTTAGAACCATCTTTACCCATGCTTTGCTCAAGCTCTTCAAGTAACTCACGTTGACGTTCGTTTAAATTCACCGGTGTTTCAATAACTACTTTACAGATCAAATCACCTTGTGCGCCACTGCGAACCGACTTCACACCTTTGCCACGCATACGGAACATTTTGCCCGTTTGGCTTTCTGATGGAATCTTCAGCTTTGCGCGACCATCTAGTGTTGGCACTTCAATTTCGCCACCAAGTGCAGCTGTTGTGAAGCCAATAGGTACTTCACAATACAGGTTATTACCGTCACGTTGGAAAATAGGGTGTTCGCGCACAGACACTTGTACGTATAAATCACCTGCAGGCGCACCATGCATACCCGCTTCACCTTCGCCAGATAAACGAATACGATCACCGGTATCAACACCAGCTGGAATTTTCACTGATAAGGTCTTAGTTTTTTCTACACGACCTTGACCATGACAGCTGTCACAAGGATCAGAAATAATTTGACCCGTACCTTGACACGTAGGACAGGTTTGCTGAACCGCGAAGAAACCTTGGCGCATTTGTACTTGCCCTGCACCATGACAAGTAGTACACGTTTTTGGTTTAGAACCTGCTTTTGCACCACTGCCATCACACGGCTTACAGCTTACCCATGTTGGAACTTTAATCTCAACGTCTTTACCACGAACCGCTTCTTCAAGACTTAAATCCATATTGTAACGTAAGTCTGAACCACGTTGTTGACGAGATTGACGACGACCACCGCCGCCACCAAAGATATCTCCAAACACATCACCGAAAATATCGCCAAAATCACCCTGACCGCCGCCGAAGCCACCGCCATGGCCGCCGCCACCTTGTTCAAAGGCTGCATGGCCGTATTGGTCATACATCTGACGTTTTTGCGGATCAGTCAGTACTTCGTAGGCATCTTTTACTTCCTTAAATTTAGTTTCAAGGTCTTTATCGCCTGCTGTACGGTCTGGATGATATTTCATCGCTAAGCGCTTATACGCTTTTTTTATGTCTCGTTCGCTGGCATCTTTGCTCACGCCGAGAACTTCATAATAATCGCTTTTTGACATTTCTATCACACTACTCTTTTTACTGCAGCTACACTGCGTAAGATAAATCGATTCATACCAATCGTGTTAAGTTAAATCTAAGCAGATTGGTCTCTTATCAATTTACCGTTTATATACATGCAAAAGGCGCGTCAAGCGAAATCGCTGGCGCGCCTCAATCATTTCATCCTAACTTAATTGGCTAAACAAAGCAGCCATTATTGCGTTAGGCAGAAGCGAAACAAGCAATTACTTGTCGTCTTTCACTTCTTCGAACTCTGCATCAACAACATCGTCGTCTTGTTTTGCAGAAGATTGCTGTGCACCAGCATCCGCACCGCCTTGTTGCTGCTGTGCTTTAGCTTGTGCAATTTCCATTAGCTTTTGTGATTTTTCAGCTAGAGCTTGAGTTTTCGCTTCAATCTCTTCTTTGTTATCACTCTTAATCGAAGCTTCTAGCTCAGTAAGCGCAGCTTCAATTGCTTCTTTATCTTCTGCTGGTAATGCATCACCCGCTTCTTCGATTTGCTTGCGTGTGCCATGAACCATTGCATCTGCTTGGTTACGAGTCGCTACTAGCTCTTCGAATTTCTTATCTTCTTCAGCGTGCGCTTCAGCGTCACGAACCATTTTTTCTACTTCTTCATCGCTTAAACCTGAAGAAGCTTGGATTGTGATCTTCTGCTCTTTACCTGTATCTTTGTCTTTAGCCGATACATGTAAGATACCGTCCGCATCTACGTCGAATGTTACTTCGATTTGAGGTGTACCACGTTGTGCTGGGCGAATACCTTCTAGGTTAAATTGACCTAGAGATTTATTGTCGCTTGCACGCTTACGCTCACCTTGTAGTACGTGAATCGTTACCGCTGATTGATTGTCTTCAGCTGTTGAGAAAACTTGTGATTTCTTAGTAGGAATCGTCGTGTTTTTCTCAATTAATGCTGTCATTACTTGACCCATAGTCTCGATACCTAGTGATAACGGAGATACGTCAAGTAGTAGTACGTCTTTAACGTCACCAGCTAGAACACCACCTTGAATCGCTGCACCTACTGCAACTGCTTCATCTGGGTTAACATCTTTACGAGGTTCTTTACCAAAGAACTCAGCAACTGTTTTTTGTACTAAAGGCATACGTGTTTGACCACCAACAAGGATGATGTCATTTACGTCGCTTACTGATAAATCAGCATCAGCTAGTGCACGCTTAAGTGGCTCGATTGACTTAGTTACTAAGTCTTCAACAAGTGACTCAAGTTTTGCACGAGTAACTTTAACATTCATGTGCTTAGGACCAGTTGCGTCAGCAGTCACGTACGGTAAGTTAACTTCTGTTTGCTGTGCAGAAGAAAGTTCAATCTTCGCTTTTTCAGCAGCTTCTTTAACACGTTGCATTGCAAGTGGGTCATTTTTAAGATCGATGCCTTGATCTTTCTTAAACTCTTCAACTAAGTAGTTGATAACACGGTTATCAAAGTCTTCACCACCTAAGTGAGTGTCACCATTAGTTGCAAGAACTTCAAACGTGTGCTCACCTTCAACTTCGTCGATTTCGATGATAGAGATATCGAAAGTACCACCACCTAAGTCATATACTGCAACAACGTTTTCACCTTTGTTTTTGTCCATACCGTATGCAAGTGCAGCGGCTGTTGGCTCATTGATGATACGTTTAACTTCAAGACCTGCGATACGACCAGCATCTTTAGTAGCTTGACGTTGTGAGTCATTGAAGTATGCAGGAACTGTGATTACTGCCTCAGTAACCGCTTCACCTAGGAAGTCTTCTGCTGTTTTCTTCATTTTTTTCAGCACTTCTGCTGAAATTTGTGGTGCAGCACGTTTTTCGCCACGTGCTTCAACCCATGCATCACCGTTATCAGCTTTTACAATTTTAAAAGGCATGATACCGATATCGCGTTGTACTTCTTCGTCTTCAAAACGACGACCAATTAGACGCTTGATTGCAAATAATGTGTTAGTTGGGTTCGTTACTGCTTGGCGTTTTGCAGGTTGACCAACTAATGTTTCACCGTCTTGCGTATAAGCAATGATCGATGGTGTTGTGCGATCGCCTTCCGCGTTTTCAATAACACGTGCTTTATCACCGTCTAGTACTGCTACACAAGAGTTAGTAGTACCTAAATCGATTCCAATAATTCTACCCATGAATCTTCTCCAACTTCAAAATTCGTTAAAACGTTCGATGACTAGTAAATAGGGGTGCAGGAAACTGAATTCAACTGTAAAAATGAAAAAAATATACTTTTTTTTGAAATATTTTCTAAATGGACATTTTTTCCTCAAAAAAATAAGTTTTCAGATACATTCTTAAAATCAAACAAACTGGTCTGATGAGCTTAGCTATGCTATAAGAAAATAAGTATGATAAATAACAAGGAAAATTATGCATTTTGAACAATTGCTCGCAATGGCAACAGAGCTTGGTAAAGACAACACAAAAGTGATGCAGTTTCCAGAAAATTGGTGCCAAGGTAGAACTGCCTTTGGTGGCTTATCTGCAGCACTACTCTACCAAGCAATTCGTCAACATATTGATAGTTCTCGTAGGCTACTTTCATTAAGCACTAATTTTGTTGGACCGCTTCTTGCCGAAACTGACTTTACTATTGATGTCGACGTATTACGTGAAGGAAAGAATAGCGCTCAAGTACTAGCAAAAGTGATTCAGGGTGGTGAAGTCTGTGTAATAACTCAAGCCTGTTTTGGCGCACAACGACAATCAGGAGTTAAGGTTGATGTTACAAAAACAATGCAACTAACTCCTGTTAATGAGCAATTTGTTCTTCCATATTTAGAAGGGCAGATGCCAGCTTTCTTCCAACATATTTCCCTTTGCTTACAACAAGGCAATATGCCATTTACTAACTCAGATACGTCTCACTTAGGCGGTTGGATGAAATTTAAGCACATACCAGAACAGATGCAAGAGGCACATATAATCGCGTTAGCAGATGCATGGCCACCCACCCTGTTGCAAATGTATAAGCAACCAGCACCGGCGAGTAGCATGTCATGGTACATTGAATTTGTAGAAGAACCTGCCATTGCCCATAACGGGTGGCTTGGCTATGAAGCAATTACACATCATAGTAAAGATGGCTACGGTCTAGAAGATGGCTGTATTTGGAGTGAAGATGGCAAACTTATCGCTCTCAGTCGCCAGACCGTTGCGTTATTCGCGTAACTTAGAATTTAAAAGCTGGGCATATTCAGTTCCATCAAGGCGAATAATAGCTTGATATTCGCCTGACTCAATGATCTCATCAAGACCTAAATTAAAGACATTCTTTAACGTTTTACTATGAAAATACGCAGGTCTTGGTGCTTCTTTAAATATTGCATGCACAACAAACGGTTTTACTTCACCGCTTTGTTTGTATTTTTCAAAATAATACAAAAACACTCGACGCTCTAAAATAATAACATCAACCCAGCCTTTCATAAGGTGATCAACTTGTGCTTCTTGATTAACGACTTCTTCGTATGAGCGTAAAATATTGGTAACCGATTTAAATGGTGCTTCAATAAAATTGGTTGCGTTTTGAAACGCCAAAACACTCTTTCCCGCTAAATCATAAATACTGTTAATTTTTAACTCTTTATTAGCAAGGCTGACCGCTACATTTTGGTAGCGCAGCAGTTCGTCACTTTTATAGACTCGTGTCGTAAGTGCATCAGGAAAGTTAAGTACAATATCAACCTTACCATGCATTAGCTGTTGCTCAGCACGCTTATTCGACATGTAATGGATATCGATATTAGAAATACCTTGAGATTTCAAAGCCGCTTTTAGTATTTCGAGTTGGATTCCGCTGTTCGTGTCTTCAATAACATAAGGAGGTAAAGAGGAGCTTGCAGCAACAATAATTGGCTTTTGCGTATTTGGCTCTGATAAACACTCGCCTTTAACACTAACAAACAACATTAAAAGGATAAATAATTGCTTCACTGCTCACCTTAAAAATTAACTGTATTAAAAAGCGTAATCACTTTGTACAAATATTAGCTTATATTGAACAAAGGTGCATTTGAATTTATACACTATTTGATGCAAACTAAACTAAGTTCTTGTTTAAGAGACCATAAGTTTGCAAACAGCCTGTCCTAGCTGCGATCTTGTTATAGAGATCCCACACTTAAGTGCAAAACAAGTGGCATTATGCCCACATTGCAATACAAAGCTTTCGGCGTCGCAAGCTAATCAAGATAGCATGGTTGTCGCACTGAGTTTAAGTGCTATCGTTATGCTCTTTAGTAGTATGTTTTATCCATTTCTATCTTTTACAAGTAGCGGTATTACCCAAACAATCACCTTACCCGATGCCGCACGAATACTCTTTAATTACGACAACGACTTTTTAGGTTTGTTCATTGACACAAGTATTATCGGTCTGCCCCTACTTTTATTGGTACTAATAATTCCTCTGCATTTAGGTTTACTAAAAGCGCTACCATACCAATGGGGAAAAAGAATATTAAAAATTACCTTTGCGTTAGAACCTTGGATCATGTCGGAAATTTTTTTAATAGGCGTAATGGTGAGCATGGTCAAAATTATGTCGATGGCCGATATCGAGTTTGGTGTGAGCTTTTGGGCTTACAGTGCTTTTGTAATTTGCTATGTAGCGGTTACAGCAAAATTAAATAAACACTCTTTGTGGCACCAACTAAAAGAGCCTGACTATATAGAACAAACACAACCGAATATGCGTGCAATTGATCAAGGTTTAAGAGCTTGTCATGTATGTGGACAGCTATGTGCAACAAAAACCTGTTCACGCTGCCACTCTAAAACATACAGCCGTAACCCATTTAGTGTGCAAAAAGCTGCAGCTTGGTTAATTACCTCAGTCGCCTGTTATATACCAGCCAATGTCTACCCAATTATGTATACAACGAGTCTTGGCGATGAGATGCCATCGACTATTATTGGTGGGGTTATGATTTTATGGAATAGTGGATCTTACCCCATCGCGATGATTATCTTTTTAGCGAGTGTAGTTGTCCCTCTAGCAAAAGCGCTTATTTTAAGTTTTTTGTGTTTTATGGTTATGAGGCCGGCAAACAGGCAAACAAAAAGTTATACACGCATATATCAATTGACTGAATTTATTGGCAAATGGTCAATGATCGATGTATTTGTTGTGGCGATTCTAGTAGCCTTAGTACAACTAGGAAACCTAATGTCGGTCACCCCTGGCATTGGCACAATCTTTTTTACTACCATGGTTATTTGCCAAATGTTGGCAGCCCATGCATTTGATCCACGTTTATTGTGGGATAACCCAGATAATTTAAGTACTGCGAAACAAGAGACCTTGGCATGAGCGAAACTGCTAAAATAAAAACAGCGCCAAATATATCAGCAATCTGGATCATACCAGTTATTGCCTTATTAATTGGCGCATGGATGTTGTACCAGTATCAAGCGAATAAAGGCACCACCATCTTTATAAAAATGCCACATGCAGAAGGGATTGTGGCTGGTAAGACAGAAATAAAAGTGCGTAGCGTGAAGATTGGCCAAATTGACCATGTACGTTTGTCTGATAAACAAAATAGTGTAATAGCACGTGCACAAATTGATAAACATTATGACAACCTACTCACAGATGATGCAAAAATTTGGGTTGTAAAACCACGTATTGATGATACCGGTATAAGCGGAATGAGTACCTTACTGTCAGGGGTGTATTTAGAATTTGCACCCGGAGAGAGTAAAAGACTTGCCGAGAGTTTTGAACTTCAGGATGAACCAGCATTAATTGGTAAAGATGTTAAAGGTGGACGCTTTACACTGCTTAGCTATAACGCAGAGGTGCTTGATGTCAGCACTGGCATTTACTTCAAAGATTATAAAATTGGTCAAATAGAAACAGCAACCTTTGATTGGAAAAACCAAGCGATGAAATATGGTATTTTCATCAAGGAGCCTTATCAAAATTTGATCACCTTAAATTCCATATTTTGGGTTAACTCAGGCATTGAAATAGACCTGTCGGCTGATGGTATTAATGTAAATACTGGCTCATTAAGCAAACTACTAAAAGGGGGAATTTCAGTTGGTATTCCTGAACAACAAGCACCCGGTGAAGTTGCCAGTAATGGCCATAGTTTTTCATTAAGTAATAGTTATAAAGCTGCTTTAGAGGAACGCTTTTATGATTTTGACTATTACTTAATAGACTTTGAACAATCAATTCGTGGCTTACGCCCAGGCGCCCCCGTTGAATACCGAGGTATGCGCATCGGTAGTGTGGTTGAAGCACCTGCAAGTGTAATCATAGATGGCAAACCTGCGCACTTTAGAACCGATAACACCGCAGTACCTGCCCTTGTAAAAATTGAATATGGTCGCCTATACCACGACAGCACTGCAGCGCGTGAGTTTTGGCATTCAAGTTTAGATGGCTGGATCAAGAGCGGCCTTCGTGCCTCGCTGAAACCAGGTAATTTATTGACCGGAGCTGTATATGTCGACTTAGACATATATGATAACGCAGAACCCGCCGAATTAAAGACCATAGCTGAGTACACAGTATTCCCTAGTGTGTCGAGCGGCATTACAGTATTAGCCGACCAAGTATCTGATGTATTGAACAAAGTTAATAACCTTAAAATTGAAGATAGCTTAGCGCAAATGCAGACCACATTTGCCGAGTATCAAGCACTTGCTCAAGACATGAGAGAGCTACTAAATAAACAAGATACTCAAGACTTACCGGGTGATATTAATCGCAACTTTGCAGAAATGACAAAAAGCATGCAACAATTCGATAAAACCATGAAACAATTTGAAAAAACCATGGCAAGCTACGAGCAAGGTTCAACGTTCCACCAGCAGTTGCAAACAACATTGTCTGAATTTAAACGTTTAAGTGAAGAGCTCCAACCGCTCACTCGTGGCTTAAACCAGCAACCTAATATGTTGATTTTTGATAAAGAGCTACCAGCAGATCCAACGCCGAGGAAACAATAATGAACTATAAACTCTGTGCTTCAATTGCATCAGTGCTATTACTATCGGCCTGCAGCCAAACTTCGTTTTCAACTATTGAGTATTATCAATTTTCGCAACCAATAGTTGCAATGCAACGCTTAGCTGAGAATACTCAAGCTCAACTCAGAATTAACACGGTACAATTACGCGGTGCGCTAAATAATCGTGGTATTGCTATGGTATTAGATAACAACAGAGTGAACGCTGCTAACTATCACCTATGGAGTGAATCACCTGATTTAATGTTAACTGCAAGTGCCCATCAACAACTTTACACTGAACTTAATAATTGGATGGTAATAAAAGGTTTACCTGTAATTACTGATTTAGATCAGCAAAGCTTTTATGAATTAGAGTTTGAACTACACCACTTTAACGGTGATGAGCAAGGTAATGCCAACATCGCTGGGCTTTGGCGCTTGTACTATACAACGCCAGACACGGGCCGAAAATTAAAAGCTGTAAACTATTTTAATGAGCTTACGCCTTTAAAAGAGAGTGACTACGAAGGACTTGTTGCCACACTTGAATCTTCTTGGCTTAAAGTCAACAAACAAGTAGCAAGCGACATTTCAAAGCTTGCTCTTTAATAAAAGTTTTAGTGGCTGATTGTCTTCGTTAATGATGACATCACCGATATACTCAAAACCAAGTTTTTGTAAAACTTTCTGCGAACCAATATTTGTTTGCGAGGTGATTGCTGTAAGTATACCAAACTCTAATACATGCTTTTTAGCCAGCAATAACTTTGCAGCTGATGTTGTTATACCCTTGCCTTCATACTTGGCTAGCAGTGCAAATCCTAAATCAGGAATAGCTAACGCATCTCGCTGAAAGAGACCCACCATGCCAACAGGTGTACCATCAGATAAACATACTATGTAACTACCAAACCCAAATTGCTGGTGGCTGTTAACAAAGTTTTGTTGAATATAATGTTCAGCTTGTGCTGGAGTATTTATATTTTTATTGCCGATATGCTCTAAAAATGTTGCTTGATTTAATAGCTCAACAATAAAGGTGGCATCATCTGGATGCCCTGCCCTTAAATATATATCTAACACTTGTTAAAACACCTTACTGACGACTTCATGAGTAAAATTAAGGCAATCAAGCACTCGCTCTTTTTGAACTGTTGAAAGCTCATCAATAGGGAAATAACGATACTCAGTATGCTCATTGCTTAACATTATCTCAGCATCATCATCCATATAAGCACGAAAAATAAACACATGAGAGTTGAACACAGTGTGATAATAGACACCACTTAAATAACCTATTTCAACGTCGCAATTAAGTTCTTCTTGGCATTCGCGCAGTAGCGCTTGATGAATGGTTTCGCCTTTATCTAAAGCTCCGCCAGGTAGCCCCCAACTTTTTTGACCATAGTTAGCTTTTAGTAACAACACCTGACCTTGACTATTGGTGATAACTGCATGACTACTGAGCCTGTAAGTATCTGAAAAAGCCATAAACTCTTTGCTCAATTATAATAACTATGTGACATAATTGATGAGTGTAAAGTAATTATCCCCACAATAAAAATTCTTATTGACTAAAATTATATTCAGGATTATTTTCCATGCGATGTTTTGGGCAAAACAAAAGCAGTATACCCTCTATACTGTCTGGCGCCAGCCAACGCAGGCACTTCCCCTAACGAGTCCATAAAGTGTGTTCGCGTAAAGCAGTTACTTGAGTCTATAGACTTTTGATTTCTGTAAGCAATCTCGCATTGCTTAACTGTGTGAAAAATATAATGCAAGAACCTTCTGCGTTAAGTTTACTGCCACCAGTAGTTGTGGTTGTTTTGGCCGTATTTTTACGCCGCCCTATTTTATCTTTACTTATTGGTGCTTTATTTGGTTTAGCCATGCTAGGGCCTGATGCTGTGCTATCTAATTTTGCTGATATATCATTAAAAGTAATGCAAGACGAAACCATTGCCTGGCTTATTCTTGTTTGTGGTGGCTTTGGCGCTTTAATTGCTTTACTGGTAAGAACTGGTGGAGCCAGTGCATTCGCCGAATTTGCGTTAAAGTTTGCCAAAGGTCAGCGTTCATCTTTGCTTATGACATTTGTGTTAGGCGTGATTATTTTTATCGATGATTACCTAAATGCATTAACAGTGGGTGAAACCATGAAGCGTATCACCGACAAGTTTAAAATAAGTCGCGAAATGCTCGCTTATGTTGTTGACTCAACAGCGGCACCTATCTGTGTGCTTGTGCCACTATCAACATGGGCGGTATTTTTTGGTGGCCTATTAGTCGATAACAATGTCGCACCTGAAGGCCAAGGTATTGCCGTTTACATCCAAGCTATTCCTTATATGTTATATGCTTGGTTTGCAGTAATTGTTGTATTACTGGTCAGCTTAAATGTAATACCGGCTTTTGGTCCGATGAAGAAAGCACAACTCTGTGCCATCAACAATCAAATCGAAATTTCAAATAACCAATACACAGATATTCAAACAGCTGATGAATATGCTGTAAAAGCAGCAGAAGAAAACTTTGAAACAGCAGCATCGAACGGCAAGCTATATAATTTTCTAGTTCCAATTATATTACTTGTCGCGTTTACCGTTTACTTCGACATTGATGTATACAAAGGATTACTCGCGACCTTTGCTGTGGTACTACCATTTTATATATTACAAAAGTTGATGACATTGTCAGAACTTATTGAGCGTATGTTGGATGGCTTTAAAAGTATGATCCCCGCTATAGGGACTGTAGTTGCAGCTTTTATATTTAAAGATGTGTGTGATCAATTAATGCTTCCGCAATATGTGATCAATACCTTAAGCCCTTACATGACCGCACAATACTTGCCTGCAGTGGTATTTTTAGCAATGGCAGTACTTGCCTTCGCAACGGGTTCTAGCTGGGGCATTTTCGCAGTAACGATCCCTATTGTGATGCCACTTGCTTACGCTATTGATGCCAATATTCCTTTAGTAATTGGCGCTTTATTGTCAGCATCGTCGTTTGGTAGTCAAGCGTGCTTCTATTCTGATTCCACAGTTCTTGCAGCACAAGGCTCTGGTTGTGATTTAGTCAGCCACGCTATTACGCAACTTCCTTACACCTTACTAGCAGCAACAGCTGCGTTTATTGGATTTTTACTTATTGCATAATAGAAAAGCCCAAGCAATTGCTTGGGCTTTTGTTTATCAACTATTAAGTTACTTTTGGAATTTAATTCCTTTGTAGTAAGTCTCTAAACTGTCGACTTTAGTTTGGTTTTTAAGATCTGCGAATGGTTTATCAGCAAACTTACTACCACGCATTTGAATGTTCAAACGCGGAGCTTGATCGTTTAGCATGGTTTTCTTGTAGTAGTCTTTAAGATCTGCCAAGGTTACGTTTTCAACTTCGGCGATAAGCTTTTCCTTAGAATCAAACTTAAAGTTCTCACGGTACCAATCAGAAATCAGCGGTGACATTTCATCACTTAGGTTCTTAGGTTGCTCTTTTAAAGACACAAGAGTTGCATTTTTAAGTTGTGCAAATGTTTCTTCTGTCATGTTATCAAGCTCTACAGCATATTGCTTCTTAAACTCATCAAAACGCGCTTGCATTTCTTTCGGGCCTTTCACTGGTGTTTGGATATAAAGGCCTAAAGCAGAATAATCTTCAATAGGACGAGCTAAAGCACCAACTGCATAAGCAAGTTGTTCTTCTGTTCGTAACTTATCGAACGCAACGGTTCTAAAGTGACTTTGTAAGATTTGCGCTTGCGCTTTTTGTTTATAGCCAGGAGTTGGGTGAACAACCATATCAATGATAGCCACATCAGCTACATCGATATCTTTTTGCAGCACAATGCGCTCACCAGGTTGAGGTAACCATGCTTTGCTTCTGGCAAACTCCGTTGCTTTATGACCTTTAGGCAGAATAGCTGTTAGCTTACTAGCAATAGATTCAACGTCATTTTGGTTATAATTACCAAACGTGAATACGCGTAAATCATTTGCAGCAAGAGTTGATTGCTTGATAGCAGCAAAATCTGCAAGAGTTAGCGCATCTGCCGCTGCAATCAAGGTTTCAGTATCAAATTTACCGCTACGAGTAAGCTTCGAGTACTCACCAAATGCTTGATAGAAAGGGAACTGCTTTTGCTGATTTAGTAAATCACGCTTAAAACGATCGATAGCTTGTGCAAAGCCTTCTTTAGACACATCTAACGTTAGATTTTCAAGAGCCTGAGCTAGAAGCACATCTTGCTTATCTGTAAAGCCACTAAGCGATAGCACAAGGCCGTTACTTGGTTGTAACCCTAAACTCATACCGGCAACTGCTGCTTCTGTACTTAATTTACTTTGTTGTAAGTTATAAAGATCAGCCCAAATTGAGTAAAGAACTTGCGATTTTACATTCACAAGGGCATCTGGCGTATTGATGTAAACTTCTACAAGGCCTTTTGGTTGCTCAGCAAACTGCTGACTAGCTTGACGCCAAACTTTAACACCTTGCTTATCAAATACCAGTTCAGGGTGCGCTTGTTGTTTAAATTCAGCAGTCTTAATTGCAAAGCTTTCTGGTAATAAGCGGTTTACTGTTGGTAATGCTAAAGCGTATTCGCTTGGTTTGTTCCAACTTGCAACTTCTGCTTCACTGATGTCTTCTATACGGTATTTACCATCATAGAAATGTAGCTGTGAATCTGTTTCTTCTTGCTTTGAAATATACCAAATACGTAAAGTATCTTCATTTAATTGCGAAAGTACATTTTGCACCGCACCTGCATCAAACTGAGCATAATAGTAAGGTGCGTTTATTGCGTTGTTCACAGGGAACTTTTGCATGCTATCAGTAAGGTTACTCACATAACCAAACTCATCACCTTTTTCGAGGAATTGAAATTCGTTATTTAGAGAGGTACGAATTTCATTAAAGTATTTGCTATCAACCCCCTGCTCTTTGATAAGCGCAATGTATTGCATAACCATAGCGACAATTTCTTCGCGGTTTTGCATGCCAGCATCAGTCAATTCAATATTAACCGTTAAGCTGCCGTAGTTACCATATTGTGTTGGTGCATCTGAAGCTGATAAACGTGATACCCAGCCTTTATCACGCAAAATTTGTGCAGGACTACCTTGCATTTCGTTACTTAAAAGGTAAGAAACAAAACGATTTGGTTTTACCGCAAATTGTGAACTGTTATCTGCAATTGTGAACTCTAACTGTAGCTGTTTTACATCTTCATTTGGTGAGTAGTAAACACGCTTTCCGCCAGCAACAGAAAAGTCTAACTTATCAGTCACAGTAGGTTTTTCGATGTTTTTATTTTCAATATCAGCAAAATACTGTTTAGCTTTTGCTTCCATTTCAGCCAGTGGACGATTTGAGATCATCGCTACTTTCATAATGTTCGATGAATAATATTTGTTATAGAAAGCGACGGTTTCTTTATGTAAATTGCTGCCTTCTTTATCCCCTAAGGTTTCTAGGTTACCAATCAAGAAACGGTTTGCAGGATGTGAGCCCATCATTTGACGTGCCAGTTTAAACTGACCAAAAAAGTCCATTTCACGACGCATTGACCACTCAGCGTTTACCGCATTTTTTTCTTTGTCTGTGTATTCAGGGTAAAGCTTTGGTGATTTAAAGAAATCTGCAAAGCGGTCAAGTGCTTCGTCGTAGGCATCGTTATTAACTTTGAACATGTAGTTTGTGATATCTAACCAGGTGTAAGCATTATGTGCGCCACCATTTTTAGTCATAAAATCACTGTAACCTTTAGTGTCTGGGTAACGATCTGTACCAAGGAACAACATGTGCTCTAGATAATGAGCCATACCTTGTTGCGACATAGGGTCATGCAATAAACCAACACCAACACTAAGTGCAGCAGCTGACTTCTCAGCACTTGGATCTGAAATTAGAATTACATCAATTTCGTTATCGAGTTTTAATGTTTTATATTCGCGGGTGTCGTTTGGACTGATTACCAACGAATCAGGAATAAGGTTAGTATTAGCAGCAGGAGGCGTTGTGGTAGAAGTAGAAGAACAACCTGCTAGCACTGCAAATGCGATTGCACTAAGTCCTATTATTTTTTTCATTATTTTGTATCCATTAGAAATTGAATAAATTTTTATTTATCATGTGTTTTCGAGCGCCGCAATTCAATGCTTTTCAGCTAAGTTACAGCAAAACTTTGTAACACATTGTGAAAATGCAGTACTTACGGTTAAGATTAATAGCAATAACTATAACAAAGGATGAGCTATGGAAAAGTGGCTAATTGTAGCAATGTTCACTCAGGTCTTTCTGATTTTTACTGTGATGTACATTATGGGTAAACGTCGTTTTCGTGCAGCAAAACTAAAAACTATTGAAATGAAAGACTTCTTAACAATGGAACTTGAAAAGGCTGGGGATAACGTTCGCGTAGCAGATCGTAACTTTATTAATCAATTCGAAATGCCAGTGCTGTTTTTTATTGCGTGTTTAACAGCCCTGCAAGTAAATGCTGTGGGTACTGTTTTTGTTGCACTTGCTTGGCTCTATGTTGCATTAAGAATTATTCATAGCGTAATACACTTAACATCAAATACCTTAAAATCTCGCTATTATAGTTTCGTTGTCAGTAGCTTTATTATGT
>NZ_JAKEVN010000099.1:0-16075 GCF_022398505.1 Pseudoalteromonas sp. Isolate3
TTTTACACTTGTATTTATTGACCACAAACATGGCCAAAAGTTACAACTAGTGTATCTAGTCAATTATGAACTGACAACGCTCTTGCTGTGAATTAGCGGCAAATAACGGTAAAAAGCAATTTGCTTAGTTATTTTTTAGCCAGATTGAATTTTACAAATACTTTTATGCATATTTTTACCTTAATAATAAGTCACTAGAGTGACGCTTAAAAGCAATCAAAACAATCAAAAACACGACGTTTATTCATAAATTACGCATAAACACCCAAAAGTACTTTTGCAAATCTACTACAGAATACTTAAACTAATCCTGAATATAGAATATGAATTTTATAAAAACCACTCTATTCATGCAGTTAAAGAGAAAATAACCACAAAGCGAACAAAAAGAAAACAATAGAATTTTTTGCTCACATTAGTTTTTTTAATCTGAAAATTAAATTTTTCTAGTTTGAAGAAAAATCCATCATTGCGTATTATTTACCTATACCGAGCTAGCAACCTCATGAAAGTTTCTTTCATTAAGCTCCGTTTTTAGCAATATGAAGTTTCGTATTGCTCTAGGTTTACTGAAATCAGGATAAAACCTTCTTTTAGTAGACCGTAGTTCCCTGAATTACTTCCTTCAACTTGTTGTTTGCCCGCATCCTTATGCGGGCTTTTTTTTGCCTGCGCAAACGCCAACGAGAATACATATCAAAAACTTAACAGCATGTGAATTACAGGTGTTAGATGACTCTTGCCGGTATGCGGTATGCGGTATGCGGTATGCGGTATGCGGTATGCGGTATGCGGTATGCGGTATGCGGTAAAATCTATATTGCCATTTAAAAAGTCAACTTATCTCTATTAAAAAGCAGCCCTCTCGAGCTGCTTAATACTTATAACTTAAAGCTTTTGTAACTAACCTGAGTTTTGTTATTTATCTGGGGTTAGTCCAAAGTGCAAGTAAGCGATGTCTGATACAAGTCGTCCGCGCGGGGTACGTTGTATAAAGCCTTGTTGAATTAAAAACGGTTCTATTACATCTTCTATCGTTTCTTTTTCTTCGCCTATTGCAGCTGCAAGGTTATCAAGGCCAACTGGGCCGCCCATAAATTTTTCGATAATAGCTAATAGGTATTTTCTATCCATGTAGTCAAAACCGCTTTTATCGACATCAATCATATCGAGGGCTTGCTCTGCAACCGATGCGTTAACTTTACCGTCAGATTTAACTTGCGTGTAATCACGAACACGGCGTAACAAACGGTTCGCTATTCGCGGTGTGCCACGTGAGCGCTTGGCTATTTCTGTGGCACCTTCATTGCACATAGTTAAATCTAAAAATCTTGCTGAACGAGCAACTATTTTTGATAAATCTTCAACCGAATAAAATTCTAAACGCTGCACTATGCCAAAACGGTCTCTCAGTGGTGAGGTGAGTGAACCTGCACGGGTTGTCGCACCTATTAAAGTAAATGGCGGTAAATCAAGTTTAATTGAACGTGCGGCTGGGCCCTCACCGATCATAATATCCAGCTGATAGTCTTCCATTGCTGGATACAAAATCTCTTCGACCTGCGGGCTCAAGCGGTGAATTTCGTCAATAAACAGTACGTCACCTTCTTCAAGGTTAGTTAAAAGAGCAGCTAAATCGCCAGCTTTTTCGAGTACTGGCCCTGACGTTGTTTTAATATTAACGTTAAGCTCGTTGGCAACAATGTTTGCAAGTGTGGTTTTACCAAGACCCGGTGGACCAAATATTAATAGGTGATCCAGGGCTTCGCCACGATGGCGAGCCGCCTCGATAAATATTTCCATTTGTTGCTTAACATGCGGCTGGCCAGTGTAATCTGTTAACAGTTTTGGCCGTATGGCACGATCAACACTGTCTTCGTTACTTTGTTCACTCGCATCTATTAAGCGATCTGCTTCTATCATGGTTTACTCACAACATTGATTTTAGAGCTTCTTTAATTAGAACCTCTGTCGTCATATCTGGTTTGTTCACTGCTTTCACCGCTTTTTGTGCTTGCGGTAGCTTATAACCTAACGCCACAAGTGCAGAAACTGCATCATCGGCAGCATTATTTGCCACTAGGGTATCATCACTTGCAGGCTCAATGACGGCATTATCGCTAAATGGTGTAAATAAGTCATTACCCCAATCTTTCAGTCTGTCTTTCATTTCGAGTACTAAGCGCTCAGCAGTTTTTTTACCAACCCCCGGAAGTTTAACCAGTGTGGTTGCATCTTCATTGTTTACACAACTTACAAATTGCTGTGCTGACATACCCGATAAAATCGCAAGTCCTAACTTTGGTCCTACGCCATTAGCCTTTAATAGCTCTCTAAATAAAGCGCGCTCTGTTTTATTGTTAAAACCAAATAATAGCTGGGCATCTTCACGTACCACAAAATGGGTATAAATAATCGCTTGCTCACCTACTGCGGGTAAATCATAAAAGCAGGTCATAGGCATTTGTACTTCGTAGCCTACACCACTTACTTCAATAAGAATTTCTGGCGGCTGTTTTTCAACAAGTAAGCCATTTAATCGACCAATCATATTACTTCCTTAATCGTCCTCTTACGGTTTTGCTCGCACTGCCCGCAAGTTTAATTAAATTTTGTTCTGAGTGTGCATGGCATATAGCAATTGCTAGAGCGTCAGCGGCATCGGCTTGAGGTGTGCCTGGCAGCTTTAAAATATTCTTTACCATATGCTGTACTTGAGACTTATCGGCTCCGCCATTACCCACAACAGCTTGCTTGATTTGCCTTGCTGAATATTCATAAACTGGCAGCTCAGCCATTGAAGCGCCAACAATGGCAGCGCCACGAGCTTGACCAAGTTTAAGTGCCGAATCAGGGTTATGTGCCATAAACACTTTTTCGATAGCAAAGCTGTCTGGGGAGAATTGCTCTACCAATTGACTGATCCCTTGGTAAATCATTTTTAAACGAACAGGAAAATCGTGATCTGCCAATTTTATGCAACCACTTCCTAAATAAGTGAACTTAGCACCTTGGTGAGCAATCACGCCGTACCCTGTTAATCGTGAACCAGGATCAATCCCTAAAATAATCGCCAACTAACTGACCCATCTATTATCATTATTATCTGTGTTAATAATGCCAGAGCACTGTATAAATTACCAGTAACCAATTGCAATTCATAAAAAATGCCCGCAATTGCGAGCATTTTATAAACGCGTTTTTAGTTAGAATCTTATGCCAGTGAGCGTAATAAGCCTTGGGTATTTTTTCGCATTGTGCGCGCTATCATCAAATAACCCAAACATGCCACAAATAGGCCTCCTACTGCTGGGCCAATAAGCCAAATATGAGGATGGAATTTACCTGCTAATTCGAACATCTGTTTTTGTACTATTAACAGAGCGATGTCACTGACAATTGCAGCGACTAAACCTGCAGTAACGCCTAATAGTAAAAACTCATATAAGGTGGCATTTTTAATTAAGCGCCCTTTAGCACCTAAAGTTCTTAAGATGACAATCTCTTGCATTCGCTCCCCCAAACTTGCTTGTACTTGTGAAATAAGCACTAAAGCTCCACAGGCAACGACAATTGCTAGTACAAAACCAATCGCTAACGATACTTGCTCTATTGTTGATCGAATCTGTTTAATAAAGCTCTCAACATCTATCACGTTAACCGTTGGGTATTGACGCATTAGCTCATTAAACTCACGTTTTTTATCTGCTTTTACATTCACCGATGAAATATAAGTAGCAGGAAAACTGGCTAGCACATCAGGACTTAAAATAATAAAGAAGTTAGGTTTGAGTGTCGTCCAGTTAACTTTTCGAACACTGGTAATTTTTGCATCGAAAGACTGTGCACCTATTAAGAAAGTAAGCGTATCACCTATTTTTACATCTAAGCGTTTAAGCATAGACTCTTCAACCGATGCCTCAGCCACTGAGTTTTCACTAAACCATGCACCGTCGATAAGCTCGTTTTGATTTGGCAAGTCCTTGCGCCAAGTTAGATTTAGCTCACGGCCAATGCCAGAGCGAGCTTCTTCGTCTTTCTTTTCGTTATCTTCTTGCGATACTTCGCGGGCAACCAGCTCACCATTAACGGCGTTTACACGGCCACGAACAACAGGGTAAAAATCAGACGTTGGCATATCATTTTGCGCTAAGAAACTAGTAATAGGTTCTAGTTCTTGCTCAGTAATGTTCACTAAAAATGAATTAGGTGCATTTTCTGGAAGCTGTGACTGCCAATCCGAGATCATGTCGTTCTTCAATACAATTAAAAACAGTAACAATTTTATAGCCAATGCAAAGCTAATTAATTGTACGGCATTAACGTTGGCACGCTTTTGAATTGATGCTATCGCCAGTGACCAACTATTACCTGGGCTTAAACCGAGTTTGCGACCACCGCCAAAAATAACCTTTGATAAAGCAAATAACACCGCAATTAAAAATGCAGTTGAAAGAAACAAAATGGCACTTATTTTGATGTTATTACTAAATAACCACATGAGTAAAAACACAGTAAGCGCCGACATAGCCAAGTGCACTTTACTAACCAATAAACGGTCGCCTAAATTACGGCGAAGCACGCGCAGCGGAGGAATATCAAATAAATCGAGTAGTGGTTTAATAGAAAACATTACCGCACAAATCACGCCGGTACTAATAGCAATAATCCACGGTTTAGCAGATGCACTTGGTAGTGCTGTGCCCATGGTTTGTGCTAAATAATCTGTTGCAACTGATTGTAAGCCATAACCAATCAGTAAACCAACTATGACCGACATTGAACAAACAAGGCTCAAGTGAAGTAAATAGATTTTACGTATCATAGCGCGGCTTCCGCCCAGCGTTTTCATCATGGCAACCGGGTCATATTGACGCTCACAATACCGTTTTGCCGATACCGCAATAGCAACAGCGGCTAAAATAATGCCAAGTAAACCAGCTAGCAATAGATAGCTCTCGGCACGATTTAAACTATTAGAAATAGGAGACTGGCGGTCTTTAACACCATACCAACGCTGGTTTTCTTTCATTTGTGGTTTTAACCACGCATAGAAGGTATCTAAATTGTCTTTGCTGCCAGCATAAAGCTGACGATAAAACACTCGACTACCCGGCTGAATTACCTCTGTAACGGCTATGTCTGCTTCATTAATTAAGATTCGCTGGCTGCTTGAAAACACATTAAACGGTGCATCAGGCTCTTCGGCTACAACATGACTAGCAGTAAACGTAGCAGCGCCAAGCTCTACTTTATCGCCCACTTTAATGTTTAACGCATAAAACACTGATTCACTTAACCACACTTCACCACGACTTGGGATATCAGCAGTTACTTGTGGTTGATCAGTCAGGCTAGTTTTTACTTTTAACTCGCCTTTTAACGGATAGGTGTTTGATACCGCTTTCACCGAGCCAAGCTGCATTTCGTCACCAGCAAATAACATGGTATCGAAATAGGTTATTTTAGCGGTACGTAAGTTTTCTTGGTTGGCTTTTTCTAAAAACTCGGCAGGTAAAGCATGGTTACTTGCTAAAACGCGATCAGCAGCAATAAAGGCACTGCTTTTTTCTTCAATACTTTGACCAATTCGGTCGGTAACCATAGACAGTGTTAAAACAGTGAGAACAGCTAAGGCAATTGCTGCACTGATCACTGTTAACTCACCGCGTTTAAACTCACGTGAAAACAGTTTTAGTGCTAATTTAGCCCACATTCGCTTGCACTCCTTCGCTTTCTTTTACAGTTACTAACTGCCCTGCTTCAATGTGTAAAATTTGCTGACACTTTTGTGCAAGCTGCTCATCATGCGTTACTAAAATAAGTGTCGTGCCGTGCTCTTTATTTAATTCAAATAATAATGACTCAATTAATTTACCGTTTTTGCTATCAAGGTTCGCTGATGGTTCATCGGCAAATAAGATTTTCGGTGTGCCAATAAATGCACGCGCAATAGCTACACGCTGCTGCTCACCGCCAGATAATTGCGATGGGTAATGGCCAACACGATGACTTAGCCCTACTTTTTCAAGTAGCTCAAGTGCTTGTTGTTTCGCGTCTTTACTACCGGCAAGTTCAGCCGGTAGCATCACGTTTTCAAGTGCTGTTAAGCTTTGTACAAGCATGAAAGACTGAAACACAAACCCCACTTTTTCAGCGCGAAGTGCCGCGCGTGCTTCTTCGCCTAATTCGTGCAAAGCAGCACCATCTAAATAAATACTGCCGCTAGTTGATTGGTCAAGGCTGGCTAACAAACTTAATAAAGTAGACTTACCCGAACCAGAGGTGCCCACTACTGCAACTGAGTCACCCGACTTGACATTAAAGCTGATGTCACTGAGGATGGTCAGGTTGCCCTCAACCGTGGTGACAGTTTTAGAAAGTCCTTTAACTTGAATGATGTTTAATTGAGAAAGCGCTGACATATGATGCATCCAATCCTACGTTTTATATTCGTTTTACTGTTAGTAATCAAACCACTTACGGCAGCAGCTGACAACACAATTTTAATTTTAGGTGACAGTTTAAGCGCCGCATACGGCCTTAAACAAGAACAAGGCTGGGTTAAATTGTTACAAGATAAGTACGATGAAAATGACCAATCTGTATATTTAGTAAACGCTAGTATTAGTGGTGAAACTACCGGCGGTGCCTTAAGACGACTCGACGCGTTACTAAGTGAATTTGAACCCACTCATGTGCTTATTGAGCTTGGCGGAAACGATGGTTTACGTGGTTTCCCTATTAAACGCCTGCAAACTAACCTACGTGATTTAATAGCGAAAAGCCAACAAATTGGGGCRAAAACCGCCATAATGGAAGTACAAATTCCACCAAACTATGGCCCACGTTATACCAAACTTTTCACCGATAGCTTTAAAACTATTGCTGATGAAACAGATTCTGAGCTCATGCCTTTTTTCATGCTTAATATTGCAGGCCGTCCTGAGCTTATGCAAAACGATAACCTCCACCCTAACGCCGATGCTCAACCATTAATACGCGACTTTATGTACAAAACGATCAACGATTGGCTAGATTAACCACTAGCCCATTGATTTAATACCGATTGCCTGAACAATAAACAGGCAATCGAACTGCGCTGATATTGATTTTTATAAAAAAAGCCGTACTATGGCTTTCAACGTCGGCATATAGCGCAGCTTGGTAGCGCACTGTCATGGGGTGTCAGGGGTCGCAGGTTCAAATCCTGCTATGCCGACCATTTTTTCTCATCCTGTTCAATAAGTTAACTAAGTTTACATAAACAATGTAGCAACTTAAATTAGTTAATCTTATTTAGGTGTAGCATATATGTAGCTTGCTCTACTTCTACATTCAACAGCTACATACACACTACATTTACTCCATATCTTCTTCCCCCTTACCCCCTATTACCCTGAAGGGAAGCATTTTTAACATCTTCAATTAGCTGTTTATATTTCGCGACTGTTTGCCGTGTTAGCCCTGTTTCAAGCGCAACACTTCTCTGAGTAATTTTGCAACCTGTGCTTAATAACTTACTGACAGTTCGTTTTATTGAAGTTTCAGATTGCTCACGCCTTTTCTTGTGGGTATACCTCGCACCTTCACGCTGAGCGAGTGCTTTGGTTTGAATAGGGATTTGATACAACCAAGTACCTGCAGCCCCTCTGTTGTGGTTAGGAAAGTATTTTTGCCAAGTCCAAGACGCTACGCTTTGAGTGATCGACTGCAATTCTTTGTACTTCAGAGGGTATTCCTTTGCTAAGCCAAAACCATCAAAGTTATTCAAGCTTTCCGCAACCTCAAATAAGTGTCTATACCAATCCTCATATCGCCAATTTTCTCTGGCATAATTAATTCTTTTATAAGCAATGAAGCGCAGCTGATGAAATAAATAGCAATTACGGGAATTAGCAATCCCTCCCCAATCGAACTCATAACCATATTCTCTCTTGGGTTTGTACAAGAAATCATTTAGTTCATTTAAGCTATATTCATGCGCATGTAAGAAAGTAGTTTTCCAATGGGAATGAAGCGGGTTTTTACATAAAGGTCCTGTGTAGTCTTCATCAGCTCCGAGCTTTATTCGCATTAAGTCATACACATGCTTAAGGAATTTAATAGGCTTACGCCTAGCTTTTATACTTCTTGTGACACCCTGAATAGCATAAAGCACATGAGCGCCTCCTTGTTCGCCTGTCCTACCGAATTTACATATAGATGGACCACTAACAACGATGTTCGGTGGGGGTAGTAAATTGTCTTCCCAAGAAAATGCTGATTCGTCATCAATATCAAAGATCAGCCAATATTGAATAGCTTTTGGATTAACTTGAACATGAAGGTATTCATCCAAAGCTATTTCACCAAAACGGTAACGTCCCTTTGTTATATCTTCATTTGTGCATAATGTTCTTGGTGGAGTGGTGTTATAAAGCCTTTGAATGAGCTTTTCTCGCACATTCAAAGGCACAGCAGAAACTAGCTGTTTCGCGGCATTTGTCATAAAATATCCGTGTTGGAGTATATTCAACACGGCAGGCGGATAGTTTGGTCGCTTACGCCTGCCGTATTCGCAAGTTAAGCAACGTCACCGTACTTTCTTAGCCACGCTTCAAGCGCAGACTCTTCAAAAAGTAATTTCCCGCCAATTTTGATCGCCTCTGGAGCAACCTTTTTAGCAAGATCAGAATCACCTTGTGCAAGCGCAGCTTTGCGTCTATTTCGGATATTGTATAAATGCTGCGGTGAGCAGTTTAAAAACTTTGCAGCTTCTTTTGTGGTAATAAATGCGGACATAAGCCCTCCTAACTAACCAAACCTGTTAAAAACGTATCGACCGTGCTTATGAAAAGCCGTTTTTTTCCTCGTTACGTTTAACAGGCAGCTTGCTAGAAGCGCCTTTTTTAGGCACTGGATTCGTCCAGTACATTTAGGTTAAGCTATGATTAGCCCAAAGTAAAGTGGGTTGTTTGTTAGACTGCAGTAAAATAGAGGTAAGGGATTATAATGACAAAGTTGGCAGGAATAGAATATCGAGGTACGGCTGGTATTTCAAAACACTGCATTAATGCTGTAACAGAAATGATTCACTTTGGAAGAATGCTTAATACAGTGAAAATTCTAACCACTGGAAATGAATACCACTATAATCATGCATTATTAATCAATATCGATGTAGGTATTGATGTAGCAATAAAGTCAGGCTTCACATCAGGTTATTCTGGCGAAGGACCAAGAGCATTTTCTTATACTTTATCAGTCCTTAGAAAGTTTTGTGACGAAATTGAAGAGTATTATGTACCACAAAAGTTTTTAGAAAAAATAAACAGCTCTGCACTTACTGTAAAAGACTTGGATTGGCTCTCTGAACAGACACCAGTTATACCTCAACAATGGTATGACTATATATATGAAGGTCATACCAAATTACATTTGCAACAGGGCTTCCCTGTAGAAATTCCACTTTCTTTAATCGATGAAAGACTGCTAAGTACCGCAATTTTAATGAAACAAAACCCCGACAACGCTTTAATGGACGGATACCGGTTGCTAGAAAAAGTAATAAAAGAAAAATCAGGCTTAACTAAAGAAACAGGCGCCAAGCTTTTTTCAAAAGCTTTATCGGGAGAGAGCAGCCCTTTACATTGGGAAAATTTAGATGGTAGTGAAACTACAGGCCGCGCAAATATGTTTTCTAGTATATTTATGGCGTTTCGTAATCGACGAGCCCATCAACAGTTAGAAAGTGAAATTCATAATGATTTAAGAGAATTTTTGCTATTGAATCAACTTTTTATCTTGGAACAATCAACCAAAATTAGAGAAGTTTAATATTTAGGAACTCAAATCTGATTTAAAAGTTTCAACTAATAATTCTAGAGTTCGACTGCCAGACAGATAATGACGGAAAGGCGACAACGTTAATCAGTGTTTAAAATGCAAGACGTGAACCCTCAACTATTAACTAAACTCACGACTAAATTATTCATAAAGCGCTTTTCATAGACTGCAAGATAACTAATAAACTCAATGATGAATTTATTAGTTATCATTTTAGTTATGCGTTTAACATGTAAAAAAGAGGCTACTTTGTGATTGGTTTTTTTTGTTATTATGATCTTTTAAAAGGAATAACTTATGGCTAATGAAAATTTAAGTCTACAACATGACTTCTTATATAAAGTGATTAATGACACGCAAGCAACTATCAGAGCCTTAGATGTAAAACTTGGATTTTTATTTGCCTTTTACTGTGCCCCACTAATTGGGTGGAAAGTGGCATTAGAAATATTTGACTCTATTGAGTGCATCACGTTAAAAGCTTTACTGTCACTTGTTCTTTTATTTTGGTTGTTTGGTCTCTATTCTCTGTTTTTAGCTTTAAGACCTATACATAACTCCAATATACTAGTCAATGATAGTGCTGTGAAAGGTATAGCTTACAACAGTCACCTTTTTGATAGTAATGAGTTTGATCATTTATTTAACACTCCAATCAAACCAAAAGTAGATATTGATACATATGTCAAAGATTTGCCCAGTTCAAAAATATTAAAGAAGGAGCTTGCTTATGATTTGTATAAACTCGTTTTTATTCGTGATGTTAAAATACTAAGAGTGAAAAATGTTTTATCCTGTGCCTTCACTTCAATAATAATATTTGTGTTTGTGACAATCATTAACCATTTCTTATAAGAAAAGGAAATTTATAAATGACAACATTAACAGAGAAAGTCGAAGAGACTATCGATAAAGCTCTTCAGAGGGCAGAAAGTAATTGGAAAGAAAGCGGTTCGGCTTTTGATGAGCTTATGTCAGAGGGGCTTGAGCACGCAGAAGTCATTATAAAAGGCAATGCTGTTTCACGGAACAAATCTCTTACTGATTTCTTTCCAGTTGACTTTAATAGTAGTGAAGAACGTGACTTAGTCTGTATTTCAGCTGATTTGAGAGACTCTACAAACAGAATAAAAACGCACTTTAATGATCTAGGAAGTTATAAAAATAAATTCCAAAGAGCTTATTACATTACTAGCGCGTTGCTTCCAAGCTTAGAAGTAGTTATTAACCATTATGATGGTTTTGTAAGTGAGTTCCTTGGTGATGGTGTACTGGGCTTTTTTGATGCAAAAAAACAAAAGTCAGATGCAATTAGAAATAGTGGCATGGCATCAAAATATATTGTTCAAAGCCTTAGTCCGATGCTAGAGAAAAGACTTCAAGAATATTATAAAGAAGAGATTATGCATATTGGTGTTGGGTTAGCTATGAGTCCAACATTATTATCGAAGGTGGGTTTAGGCAGTGGAGCTGAAATAAAAGCCTTTGGTCCATGTGTCTACGACGCTTCAAAACTAAATTTTGGCCGAAATGAGGTGTTCGTAGAAAGTAGTTTACAGGCTGAGTGGCCTAAAGCTATTGATGGTAATGGCGGCTTGAGTTTCAAGCGTATGAGTTCCAGCAAAGTTGATCTTGACTACTACAGAATGATACCAAATTCATAAAATTTTCGTTAACACAAATTGATTATTTGAAGGTTTATCGTGATCTAGGAGCGCTAGTAGGGTCCAGAGGCAGGTGAAAGGGAACTCTTTAGTTCCTATCGCCAATACGAAAATAAGTAAAAATGAAGACGGTTTTACATCTATTTGCCAATCTGATCATGGTTTCAAATATAGCTTTAATGGACCACTTCTGGCACTTTCGCAACTTCCAGATTTGATAAAACTGCAATTTTCATATCTGACAGTTCAATCTAAGACTTGTTCACCTAATAAAACTCTCTTTGAAAGCGCTACGCAGCTGCAAGCTGCGCATCCCAATGCAATTTTATAAAAACCCAATCCCACACTGACACTAATATGACCAGAAATCAATAATAAAACTCCCCCCTATCGTCAGCTTCTCGAGCTTCTTGCTCCGTATATTCATCACCATAAAAGTTTACGTTGCCCATTCCATCATTGTGTTCATCAATAAACTTGTTTTGGTCTGATTTTTTATCGTCGTCAATCATGACTTCAAGCGCTATTAACGCGGTTGCTTTCAATACTTTTAAAAACATGATTTAACCTCTTACATTAAAACTAAGTATTCCTGAGTATCTAAACCTCATTAAAGCTAAGAAACTCTTAGTTTTCAAGCTAAATTTAAATTTATATGAAAACTAACAATGAATCGCCTTTTCCAAAAAGATTAAAAGAAGCTAGAAAGCAAAAAGGACTAACCCAAAAACAGTTAGGTGTTTTAACTGGTATGGATGAGTTTTCAGCCTCTGCCAGAATGAACCAGTATGAAAAAGGAGTTCACGCACCAGACTTTAAAACAGTTAAAGCGCTCGCTAAAGTTTTAGACGTACCAACTGCCTTTTTGTTTTGTGAAGAAGATGAACTTGCAGAAACAATAGCTAACTATAATAATATTGATTAATTACCTCTATCGAAGTTTAAAACATCACAAATATATTCTTTTAGTATCGTTGAAAACAACTAGTAGGAACCTTATGTTCGAATTTCCGCGAGATAGCCAAACTGAGTATCTTTTCCACTACACTAGTATTGATACTTTAATCAATCACATCCTACCAACACGGCAAGTAAGGCTTTCCTCATTTGCTACAGTAAATGATCCGAAGGAATATAAAACTTTCATTCTTCAACCTTGGCGAAGAGATCCAAAAAAACATACTGAAACTTATTCTTTTCTTGAAAGTGAGATTTGGCCTGAATTTAAAAAAAGGCTCAAAGTCATGTGTTTTGTTGCAGAACCACAAAAGAGCTCTGAAGAGCTTTTAAATTACAATAACCGAGGATTTGTTAACTCACCGCTATGGCATCATTATGCAGATAAGGGTGAAGGCGTATGCCTAGTTTTCAACAAGGCACACCTCATAAAAATGTTTAAGGAGACATTTCCATTAAAAAGCTATCATAGCCCAGTGGCATACAAAGCTATTGCTGCAAATCAACAAACGACTCTTGACTGGGCTCAGATGGACATGGATGCAATTGAAAGTATAGGAATTGAAGAATATGTAGATATGCACATTATGAATTTCCACAAGCCAATGTTTTTTAACAAGGCACCAGAATGGGCATATGAAAGTGAATACCGATTTATTGTTACTTCAGAAAATGAATTTGAGTACCTTGATATAAAAGGCTGCTTAGAAGGTATTATGTTTGGCCCTAGAGCAAATTTCAACGATAAGAAACGAGCATTAGCAATACCTGATAGAAGAGGATTTGGAAACCCAATGTACAAACTAGATTTTCGAAATTGTTCACCAAAAATAATCTATGATTGGAAAGAGTAGAGCTAGTGAAAAAATTTCCGCTCAAACAGCCACACTGTTTACTTGTTATTAATTTTTTCGAACTTTCGGTGAAATAACACTGCAAAAAACACGACCAAACTCAGAATTAAGATATTACCGACAATAATAGGACCCATACATTTACTCCAACGCTATCTACTTTACTAAGCCTAATTGAGTTTTTGTACACCTGCAAATTTGCTAAAAAACCAAGCCTTTTTAACCGAGGCATCATGAGCAATGGCCTCCTCTTTTAAAAGGGGCTGCGCCCCCGCTATGTCGAAGCGATAAATCGCTCGCTTCATAGCGGGGGCCTTGGTTTTTCGTGGCTTACACGCAGGTTTTTATTTGCAGATTGCACATAGGCAACTTTAACGCTAACCTAATATTGAAATAGCCCAATGGGCATTTACAAAAAACGGCGCTGTTCAGCTGCCGACAACACGTAGTGAGGACCCTCACTCTCTTCAATCTAATAGTCATGTCTCACGCCACATTTAAGGCGTTATATCGGCGCTTTCTGCTGCCGTTTTCACGTAAAGAGGAAATAAATTAAGGCGAGATCGGTCCGAGCCTTTCGCATTCGCGAAAAACAGGGGCGAATAGGCTTTAGTGTCGCTGAGCAACCCTGTTGCCAGTTAATCTTACAACCTAGGAGAACATCATGACTTTTAATCCAAATACTGAAGTCGCTTTATTAAAAGCGCAAACAAAACTACGAACCCGTAAACGGCGTAAACCATCCAAACTTGATAAATACCGCACTCACCTTTGCAAACTCTATGAAGCAGGTGCCAGCAAAGCTGAACTGCAGCGCTGGCTCGCTTTGAGAGGCATAAATGTTCAGTGGACAACTGTTAAAAGATGGGTCGATAAAAATGCCTAAGTTCGCCAAAGCTGAAACTCAAGCCAAAAATGTTATTAAAGGGCTAACTAAAGTAAAGCGCATAAAGTCTTTAGGCACGGCCAGAAACTATATGCAGTCTCTTAAGACGGTTGCCAACTGGTCTAAAGATATCGGTATTAATGGTATTCAGGCCATGACTATTCAGCAAGCACGTATGTACCTTGATTACAGAGCAGAAATCGTTGGCCAAAAAGCCCTGGATATGGAACGGCAAGCGATACAAGCTATGATGCAATTAAACGGTAAATTACAACCGAAAGAAACACTCTACCGAGTAAAGTCATGTTTAGACGAGATAAAGCGCTCTCGAGCTTACACTACTGAACAAGCTACTGCTATTTCACATAGGCAAACAGAAAGGAATCAACTCGCAACACAAATCGCTTATGCGGCCGGCCTTCGAGCTCATGAGCTGCTAACACTTGCCAAAGCTAATGAACGAGCTCCAGATAAACGCCCTGCTCTAGACTCAAAATGGCAAGACCGGAATGGTGAACTTTACACAGTAGTTGGCAAAGGAGGCTTGATTCGTCATGTTCTTATTCCCAATATCCTTGCCTCTCAGCTAGAGCAACAACGCTTAGCTCAACCAATAACAGTAATTGACAGAGAAATTAACTATGCTCAGCGTTACAACATAGCTGGCGGTAAAAAATGGTCGGACTCATTTTCAAAAGCCTCTAACCGCGCTTTGCTATTTTCTACAGGCGCACATGGCCTCAGGCATAGTTATGCGCAAGAAAGAATGGTTGAACTGAAAAGCTTGGGGTATAAATACGAAACGGCCTTAGAGACCGTTTCACAGGAGATGGGGCATTTTAGGGCTGAAATTACTAAAGAATACTTAAGGTGAAGAAACCAATTAGTTATTACATAAAACAAATGAAGCGACAACAAGGTCGCTTCACAGAGGTTGATCAAAAGAAAATATACGCTTTAAAGCTATATGTTTAATGAATAAGTATACTTACATACCCTTTGATTCACTTTGAATAATCATGTGTAACCTCCACAAGTTGGATAAATAAATTGTAGCTACTATCAATCTTCATTGCAAGAAGATATTTTCACGGAAACTTTGTCATTAATAGCAAGCATTTCTATACCATCGGGTAAATTATAAGTCTTATTGATATCAACGAGAGATTTTTCAACTAATACTTTAGAGTTCGTATTTCCTGGTCCTTTTTGAAGATACACTGAAACATAAAGCTTGGTCGCACTTCTATTTTCAATACAAAAATCAAACTTTTCTGTAAATCGAATAAAAGACATATTCATCTTTTCATTTAGGTCACTCAATAGATCATAGACGCAGTGGTATTCCCTTGTATCGTTTGCCTCTAATCGAATATTGTAATCTTTAACTTTAAATGCTTCGCCAGTCAAATTCTGAGGTGAGGATACAACTGCTCCCTCGTCATCAACAAAACATGAGAGCTTTCCCCAAATAGCGTGTTTCTTTAGTACTCTTTCATCTGGAGTAAGTGAAAAATTTCCAATGTTATGATTAAGAGCATGATTATGATGTAAATTTTTCAATCTAAACCTAGTGGAAACAATACAAGAGAAAAACTCCTTATCTACGTTTGTTACTGTAACTGATCTCTGATATTGCTCGGTAATACAAGATGACTTATTCATCATCGTCACAAGATATTCCATATAAGGGTGAGTTTCAGTCAACTTAGGAAAAAAGTGATGTATTTTTGCTCGTAAGCCATCTGATTTTGGATGTTTCATTGTGGGAATTGAAACAGCAAAACCTATTATTGCAAAAAACCAATAATCTTGTTCAGCAGAAGCATAAAAGGAAATGATATAGCTATCTTTGGCCTCAGGAAAATAAGAAACTCCCTTAAACC